>JBJMLT010000126.1:0-14012 GCA_045805165.1 Flavisolibacter sp. | reverse complement strand
TTAATGTGAAGTCTGGGGGAGGAATTGCAATTTGGGAATTGGGAATTTGGAATTGGGAATTTGGAATTGGAATTCTGGTTGCAATATAAGGATTCACGCTTACATGATTTACAAAGTGATTCAAGTAGATTGATGGTTATAGAACTAGCATGGTCATGCTATACCATTCATTTATTTCTCAGTTTATTTTGTTGTCCGGACGACATGTTTTTTTATCCTTTGAAATTTTCCATATGAAGGCCATTACCCTGTTATTAACAGTTATTTGTTTATTATTTATTGATCTTATTGGCCTTAGCCAAAATCAAATACTATGGAATGGAGAAACATCTGACTTCTCCTCCTGCGATCTTCAATACGGATCTGCAGATAATGCAAATCCTCACATGGGACATTGGTGCTTTAGTGCAACTCCTGACGCCTGGCATCAACCTGCTATAAACCTTAAATGCGAGAATACATGGAGAATTGATATTTCTCAAATGGATGAATTATGGTTTTATGCAAAAGCTAACATTAAAGGAGCTACTACAGGATTAAGAGCATCGGGCTGGCCTAATTCAAGCAAAATGGTAAATATTGCTCCTTACATAGCAGGAAATTCGTTAGATACTTTTTATAAGCTTGTAAGAATACCTATTGATTCTTTAAAGACAGATTCTTATCAACTACAATCTGTGGAATATTTATATTTCGATACTTCCTCCATTTCAGGACTCAATATATTTATAGACGATATTCAGGCAATGATCGTAAAGCCTAATACTGTTACCTCTTATTCATGGCTATCCGATCATAACTTAAGGCTAGACATTAACCGGTCTTACGATACTACTGATGTTAAGGATGCTTCGAATTATTTTTTGTCAAGCATTGACGATATCAATTATATAAATCCTCTTAGTCCGGCAGCAGTAGGAATGCATTATTACGTTAAAGCTTTTGATGCTGATGTTCCGAATCCGTTATTAAAGCATGAATTGTTCCTTACTTTCCCAACAGCTTTACAAAATGGCGCTAATTATACTTTAACAGTAAGGAACATACGAAACAGGTCAGGAATTGATTTTAATTCACCACACTCTTTTTCGTTTATTTATAATGAGCTTGACAATATTAATCATTCCATTAAAGTAAATCAGGTTGGATATATTTCAAAAGGGCCAAAATATGCATATATAGGAAATTATCTTGGAAGTACCGGTGTAATGGAATGTTCACCAACTGCATTCCAAATAAAAGATGTCAATACGAATGCAGTTGTTTTTTCAGGTGTTCCTGTCATGCGTGGTTATGATCCATCATTGAGTGGAGAAAAAGTATACGAGTGTGATTTTAAGAACTTTGAGAAATGGGGCAACTTTTATATTTATGTTCCGGGCATTGGAAAATCTTATCCCTTCAATATAAGCGATACCGTTTATAATTCAACCTTTCATACCACTATGCGCGCGTTATATTACCAGCGATGCGGCATGGCTCTTCAACCACCATTTGCAGATGTACGCTGGGCCCACGAAGCATGTCATATTAATGATGGAATTGTTCACAATTCATGGCTTACTTCTCCTCTGTATAACAACGAACATGTAAACACAATTATGGCAACTAATGGTGGCTGGCATGATGCAGGAGATTATGGTAAATATATTCCTAACGGAACTCTGGCTGTATGGAGGTTACTTTTCATGTATGAATTATATCCTGAGAAATTTCTGGATGGAGAATTAAATATTCCGGAAAGTGGTAATGGAGTACCTGATCTACTGGATGAAGTGAAATGGCAAATTAACAGTGAAATGAATATGCAGGCACCTGATGGAGGAGTTGCAGAAAGAGTAATTACCACAAACTGGTCGAGAACAAAGCCGGAACAGGATACAGCGATGCGCTTCATTTCAGAAAAAACAACATTCACCACTGCTGAATATGCCGCAGTACTGGCTATGGCTTACCGATGCTTTTATTCTTACTGGCCTAATTATGCAGATACCTGTCTGACAAGAGCAAAAAAAGCTTTTCAGTTTTTACTGGCTCATCCGAGTTCAACTCCTTATGGTGGCTATATGCCAGCGCAAGGAATAGGATCGGGAGCTTACCAGGATTCTCTTGGAGATGTAGATGAAAGAGCCTGGGCTGCCGCTGAATTATATAAAGCAACGGGAGATACTATGTATCATAATAAATTCCTAAGCTGGTGGGCTGCTTACCCACCATTCTTCGGTGAATGGAATCCTATTGCGTTTCACCAGATCAATGCTTCCTTTGCTTATGCCACTACAACAAAATATCCTGTAAATAATTCTATAGTTGCATCCATTAAAAATGATTTTCTGAATAACTATATAGAACCCCAGTTGGTTTTACAAACAGACCAGAACCTATATAGAAATGCCAACAGAACTGATGTTGCCCAATGGATAGGATGGGGCTCATTTGCCCAAAGTACCAAATATGCATGGTTCCTTATCGCAGCCCATTATCTTTCCGGAAATAATACGAATGGCAATCAACGTTATATTGATTATGCAAAAATAAACCTGAACTCTCAATTAGGCGCTAACCCACAGGACAGATCTTATATAACCGGTGTAGGCGCAAATCCTCCAATGGATCCACTTCAACAACCTTCATTAAACGACGGGGTAAAAGAACCTGTTCCTGGCATTCCAGTATTTGGTCCTGTAGCTCATTTAAGCGAAGCCAATGTATATGATGCCGCTGTAGAATCAAAAGATAATCTTTATCCATTAGGAGAATATGAAACAGATCCTTATCCTGTCTTAAGAAAATATTTTGATTGTCACCAGAACGTTGGCATGAGTGAATTTTCTATTGCAGATGAAGCGATTGTTGCTTCAGTATTTGGATATTTTAAAAATGATCTTGACCTGACCACTTTGGCCGTAACAACGGTGGAACTGTCAGCAGCAGCCACATTAGCGCATACTTCATTAGTAAATTGGAAAATAGATGCAGATAATATCAGGGATTGCATTTTAGAGAAAAGTAAAGATGGAACTCACTTTAATTATCTATACAAGATAAATTTGAAGAGAGCATCTAAAGATTCGTTTATTGATAAAAACCCTTTTAACGGAACTACATACTACAGGATACGATTAGTAACCAATGATTCAATTATTAAATACAGTAAGATAAGATCTGTTCAATTCAATGAAGAAGCAATTATTGTTTTTCCCATACCTACTACAGGAAAACTATTTGTTTATTGGACGAGTAAGATGATTAATCCTACGATAACAATATCCGGGATAGATGGAACACAAAGAAAAATAAATATAACAAGAGGATCGAATAATGCTATGCTGTTATTAAATGGATTCCGACCAGGCATTTATTTCCTTCAACTGAAGACAGAAAAACAATCTTTTATTCAAAAGATCATTTATGAATAAGTGGATAAAAAAATAATTAACTGTAAATGAGAGGATTAGAGCTTTTTATTGTCTTATTAAATGTTTTTTTAATTATTCGAATAAAATTTTACCTTGTATAGTCACCACCATCTCTCCCCTAATAGATTATAGTATTCCTGGAGAATAAACTAAGTTGTTCTTAAGATATGAAAATCGAAGAGTTTAAATATCTGGAAAAAGAACAAAAAAAACGTTTGCTATTTGATAATGGCGTTTTTTTGGCTTCCCGCAGAGAAACCAATTATATCATTGACCTTTACCAGATAGATTCATTTTACGTAGAAGCCTATCATCATGAAGCAGAGCTGGATGTTGGGTATATGAGAGCTTTCTCATCCCTGGAAGAATTATCCCCATATCTTCCTAAAATCGATATCTCTGAAATATTCTGACGTGTTATCAGATGACTAACTCATGTAGAAAAACTTCTACAAGAGCTTATTATTTGAGCCTATTTAAGAAAATCAATTTGTTATGTGTCTGAAATCTTATAACAGACTTGCGAGGCCTGTTATTTGTAACAGTTTTTAAGCATTCCCCAAACATAATGGAAGAAAAAAATTCAACGTACTATCTTAGGAAAACAGGAAGGATCTTATTGAAAACTGTTCTGTATATTTTTCTATTTATAGTACTCGTTTTCATTTTATTGTTTACTCCTCCCGTACAAAAGCTATTAACCGGAAAGGTTCAAAATTATCTTGAGAAGAAATTACAAACCAAGGTAGCCATCGGAAGAATTTCTTTCAGTCTATTTGGAAAAATAAGTCTGGAAAATGTTTATATAGAAGATAAAACAAAAGATACCCTTGTTTCAGGCGGAGCTATTAAAGCTCACCTGAGCTTCTTTAAATTATTTTCTAATGAAGTTCAGGTAAAAGACCTTGAATTTCAGAATATCACGGCCAAGATCAAACGTGTTCTACCCGACACGGTTTATAACTTCCAGTTCATAGTAAACGCATTTACATCGGAACAGGTTAAAAAGCCTGATACTGCCAAAACGGCTCCAATGAAGCTGGATGTAAGTGATATAGCCCTGGATAATGTGAACATTACTTTTAAAGATGCAATTACGGGGAATGATGTTTATGCGCATGTGGGTAATTTATCCGCATCCATAGATACATTAGATCCTTATACTCCAAAGCTGTATGTGCCTACTCTTATTGTACGTAACGTAACAGCCCATATTAAACAAACAAAACCACTGCTTGAACCTAAGCCTTTAGACGAACATATTGCACAGGCTGCTACTCCTTCGCCAGCAAAACTATTCCTTGGATCTATTGACCTGAATAAAGTTTATATAGATTATGGGAACGATGTTTCAGCTTTATATACTATCGCCAATATTGGCCAATTAAAACTTAATGGAAAACAATTTGATCTTCAGAATAATAAAATCTACCTGGATCAGCTCGCATTGAACAATTCTAAAATTACGATGCGCCTTGGAAAATCGCTGGGGGCTAAAGTAGTGGCAAAAGAAGCAAATAAAAAAGTAGTAGCCGCAAAAACAGTAGGCTGGGATGTAAGAGTAGCAAAAATACAGCTCGATAATAACGCCTTGCAATTTGATAATGATAATAATCCGAAACAAACAAGAGGAATTGATTTCAGTCACCTCGTTGGAGATAGCATTAGTTTATATGCTTCCAATTTTATAATGAATAATGATTCTACAGGCTTGCAAGTAACCAAAGGATCATTAAAAGAGAAAAGTGGTTTCAGGTTAAGTGCGTTACAAGGTGACATATTATATGCACAGAAAGAAACCTACCTGAAAAATCTTTATATAAAAACACCTGGCAGTGAAATTAAAAAGAGCCTGGTTTTGGATTATCCATCAATGGAGGCATTAACAAAAGATCCGGCGAGAGTATTAATGAATATCGATCTTGAGAACAGTAGGATACAGGTGAGGGATATTCTTGCCTTTGCTCCTCAATTGAGATCAAATCCTGCACTTGCTAATCCAAATGATATATGGCATGTTAATATAATCGGCAATGGAACATTGAACCGTTTGGCATTTGAAAGCCTTCAATTCAGTGGCTTGCGCAATACGCAGATCAATGCAAAAGGAACACTTGTTGGATTAATGAACCCAAAACAGGCCGGTGGCAATTTTGTTATCTATCGTTTGCACACTACTCAATCTGATATTGCCTTATTTACCGGTAAAAGACTTTCCACTCCGACAATGGAATTGCCTGAAGAATTTGATATGAACGGAACTGTGATAGGAAATTCCGGAAATCTTAATACTAATCTGAATATTAATACCTCTGAAGGATTTATCGGCCTTAATGGACGCTTCAGCAACTTAACCGATATGAATACTATTGGTTATAATGCTACCTTAAGAACAAGAGGCTTGCAAGTTGGAAGGATATTAAAGCAGCAAGGCCAATTCGGCTCAGCCACAGCTTCTTTAACATTTAACGGACATGGAGCCGACCCCAAAACCATGAATACAAATTTCAATGGTGTTATCAATAGCATAGGCTTTAATAAATATCAATATAAAAACATAAAACTAAATGGCAGATTAAAGGAAAATGCATTTACTGCTAAAACAGTTATTAAAGATCCTAACATAGATGTGAATTTAACAGCATCGGGTTCATTAAACAGTACGGGAACTTATACTGCTTATGGAATGATAGACAGTATAAAAACCTTACCTCTTCATTTTACAACTCAACCAATGGTCTTCCGTGGTCAGATAGATGCAAAAGCAAGTAATATAACTGCGGACAATCCAGATGCAAACATTTTAATTACAAAGGCACTTGTAGTAGCCAATAATAAAAGATTGCCTCTGGATTCCATTCAACTTTCAAGTGGAAAGACAGATACTGCCAGCTTTATAAGATTAAAAAGCAATATTGCCAATGCCAGTATTATTGGCCAATATAAAATCGCTGATCTTGGAAATATAGTGCAAAGCACTATTGAACCGTATTTTTCTGTAGCTCCACAAAAAGCAGCTGCTGTTCAACCTTATGATTTTCGATTCAACCTTGATGTTGTAAATTCTCCGCTTCTTACTGCATTTGTTCCTACTCTAACTACTATGGATCCTGTGCACGCAGAAGGAAGATTTTCCAGTGATAACGGGATGCAGGCAGTACTTACTTCAAACCACATAGTATATAATGGAACTGATATTTCCGCACTGAATATTTCAGCGAACACTTCTGCCAAGGGGCTTCAGGTTGCTGGTGTAATTGGACATTTGAAAAGCGGAAGCTCCTTCGATGTATACAATACCAGAATAAATGCTACTGCATTAAATAATAATATTGATTTTAGTCTTGGACTGGGAGATCAGAACGGAAAAAATAAATACCATTTAGCGGGGCTACTTACCCAACCATCCAATGGAACATATACATTGAAATTAAAGCCGGATAGCCTGATGCTAAATTACCAGATGTGGACAGTTCCCGCAGACAACTCTATAACTATTAGTCCAACTAACATTATTGCCAACGACTTTACACTTCAGCAGGGGGCACAAAAAATAAGCCTTAACAGTCTTCCTTCGTCAGGAGTTCAGCCATTACAAGTAAGCTTTACCTCTTTCAGGCTAGCTACCATTACCGGTTTTATAAAAGCTGACTCTGTTCTGGTAGACGGCGTAATGAATGGCAATGTAACATTCACTAACCTTCTGCAACATCCATTATTTACCAGTGACCTAACGATAAATGATCTTAGCATGCGGAAGGATACTTTAGGAAATGTAAACCTAAAGATCACTTCTGATGCATCGAACAGATATAATACGAATATTACATTATCAGGCCGGGGTAATGATGCTTCTATTTCCGGATATGTTCAACCCATAGGTTCTGATATCAATCTAAACCTTGACCTTGCTGTGCGGCAATTACAATTGCATACACTGGAAGGCGCTATGGCCAGTGCGATAACGAATGCTTCAGGTGCTATTGACGGAGCAGTAAAAATAAGAGGTACAGCGAGCAAGCCATCCATTCAAGGAGACCTGAATTTTGATAAAGCCGCGTTTGTGCTTACACCGCTTGGAAGTAAATTCAGCATAGACAATCAAAAAATATCTGTAACAGAGAATGGATTTATTTTCAACAAATTCACTGTAAAAGATTCTGCTAATAATGCATTAGTTATTAATGGCAACATTGCTTCTTCGAATTTTGTAAACTACAATTTCAACCTGGATGTAACCGCAGATAATTTTATGCTTTTGAATTCTACAAAGAAGCAGAATAAATTATACTACGGCAAGCTGAATGTTACTTCCAAGCTGCATATTGCAGGAACTGAAATAAAGCCTGTTATTGATGGAAATCTTGCTGTTAATAAGGGTACTGATCTAACCATTGTTATTCCACAAGCTGAACCCGGAGTTGAGGACAGAAAAGGAATAGTACAATTTGTTAACATGAGCCATCCTGAATTTGATTCTTTGTTTAAAGGAGTTGATACAATAAACAATGCCAATGTATTTGGGATGGATATTACGACTAACATTACTATAAGCAAGGAAGCCAATTTTAATATTATAGTAGACCAGGCAAACGGAGACTTCCTGAATGTAAGAGGAGAAGCTGAATTAACTGCAGGAGTAGATCCAAGTGGAAAAATAAGCTTAACCGGTAATTATACACTAGAAGAAGGTTCTTATCAATTAGCATTTAATTTCATTCAACGGAAATTCACAATTGAAAAAGGCAGCAATATTGTGTGGGCGGGAGACCCTACATCTGCCCAGCTTAATGTAACTGCAGTTTATATAGCTAATACCGCACCGCTTGACCTTGTTCAGCAACAATTAGCCGAATCACCTGCCGCTATCCGTAATACCTATTTGCAAAAGCTTCCATTCGAAGTGCATTTAACATTAACCGGAGAATTAATGCAGCCCGAGGTAGCTTTTGATATTTTGCTTCCTGAAGATAAAAATTATGGCGTTTCGAATGATATTGTTACTGATGTACAAGCCAGACTTAGTCAGCTTAGAGAAGATCATGGCGAAATGAACAAGCAAGTATTTTCTTTATTGCTTTTGGGAAGATTTGTTGGCGATAATCCATTTCAATCGAGTGGAGGTAGTGGATTGGATGTTGGAACTTATGCAAGGCAAAGTGTAAGCAAGCTATTAACAGAACAATTGAACCAGCTTGCAGCAGGTTTAATAAATGGCGTTGACATTAATTTTGATGTAGTATCTACCGATGATTATACTACAGGCGACAGAAGAAATCGTACCGATCTAAATATCGGATTAAGTAAACGTTTACTTAACGACCGTTTGAAAGTAACAGTAGGAAGCAACTTTGAATTGGAAGGGCCTCAAAACAGCAATCAGCAAAGCAATAATATAGCAGATAATATTTCCGCCGATTACCAGATTAGCAGAGACGGAAGGTATATGCTACGCTTCTACAGAAGAAATCAGTATGAAGGCGTAGTTGATGGATATATTATTGAGACAGGCCTTGGATTTATAATGTCTGTTGATTATAACAAGTTTTCTCAAATATTACACAGGAGAAAGCAAAAAGTTACAAGACCGCCGGCTAATACTCAAAATCAATCCAGTCAATAATGAGAACGAAATATTTTTTGTCATTACTTGCATTTGTCTTTGTATTCTTTACAAGATGCAGCAATACCAAAAATATTCCTGCCAATGATAAACTATATACAGGCGCGAGCATTAATCTTTCCGGAGCATCTTCCGTAAGAGAGAAAAAAACTCTAAAGGAAGATCTGGCTGGCCTTACCCGGCCCAAACCCAATTCGAAAGTTTTGGGGTTGAGGATAAAGCTGTCGATCTATAATGCGTTCCGCAATAAAAAACCTAATTCTTTCTGGGGCAGATTAAGAGACCGTTATGGAGAGCCACCTGTTTTATTAAGCCAGGTAGACCTTGAGCAAAATGTAAAAGTATTGCAGAGCCATCTTGAAAATAAAGGGTATTTCCAGGCTATGGTAAATTCGGATACGGTAGTCCATCGAAAAACAGCGAGCGCTAAATACAATGCCAAAGCAGGAACTCAATATACTATCAACAGTGTTCATTATCCTACTGACAGCAGTGAACTTACAAAAGGAATACTACAAGACGTCAATAAAACACTTTTAAAGAAAGGCAAGCCCTATGATCTTGATGTAATAAAAGGTGAAAGAACAAGAATAGATGCTGCACTGAAAGAAAAAGGATTTTATTTCTTTAACCAGGATTATATAATAGTAAAAACAGACAGCACTATAGGTAATCATAAAGTAGATATGTATGTTACCATAAAGCCTGAAACTCCAAAAACTGCAATGGAAATATACAGGATCAATGATGTTTATATTTATAGCGGCTATAGTTTAAATACCGGAAAGCAGGATACCAGCAAGACCAATGCAAAATTCAGCAATGGATATTACCTGATCGATAAAAAGAACAGGTATAAGGCCAATCTATTTCAAAATGCAATGCAATTCAATTCGGGAGATATTTACAGCCGTACAGATCACAATCAGACACTTAACCGGCTGATCAACCTAAACATGTTCAAATTTGTAAAGAACCGATTTGAAGTAGCAAATGCCGATTCACCTCTTTTGAATGCATACTATTATCTAACTCCGATGCCAGCAAAGTCACTTCGTTTTGAAGCAACAGCCATTAACAGGTCGAATAACCTTAACGGATCGGAACTAAGATTTAGCTGGCTTAACAGAAATGCTTTCCGCGGAGGAGAACAGGTAAAATTTACCGCTTATGTTGGATCGGATGTTCAGTTCAGCGGTGCCTTTAGCGGATATAATACTTATAGAACCGGAGCGGAGCTTGATTTTACAATACCAAGATTTGTTGTAGGACCATTTGGCGATATAAAAACGGATGGAGGCTATATGCCAAGAACAACTATAAGAATGGGCTATGATATATTACAGCGCAACAAACTATTTACTCTTAATTCTTACCGGTTTGAATATGGATACACCTGGAAACCGGATATAACGAAGCAACATGAACTATTCCCGATCAGCATTAATTATGTTCAGCCATTAAATGTTACCTCAGCTTACGAGGAATTAGTGCGTCAAAACCCCATATTTAACAGACTAATACTTCAGCAATTTATACTTGGTTCAAATTATCAGTTCACTTATAATGAACTTGCTAGTGGCATACAACGAATAAATTCATTTTATTTTAATGGTCTGGTAGATCTGTCAGGTAATATTGCCGGTTTGCTTACTCATCCAGATGTGAAGCATGGAGATACTGTAAAGATCTATAAAGCACCATTCTCACAGTACTTTAAGTTTGAAACTGATTTCAGGTATTATCGTAAAGTAGGTTTAAAATCTACCTGGGCAAGCCGTTTTGATTTCGGTTATGGATATCCTTATGGCAATTCTACCCAACTGCCTTATATTAAACAATTCTTTGTTGGTGGAACTAACAGTCTGCGTGGATTCAGAAGCCGTTCCGTTGGGCCAGGCACTTATCATTACATTAATCCACCGAATAGTAAGACTACAATTATACCGGATGAAACAGGTGATGTGAAACTTGAAGTGAATACAGAATACAGGCCACATATTTCAGGACCTTTATACGGTGCCATATTTATAGATGCAGGAAATATCTGGCTAATCAATGATTCAACATACACACAAAAACCAGGTGCTAAATTCACCGGTAAATTCCTTAACCAACTTGCTGTTGATGTAGGAGTAGGCTTGCGGCTAGATATTACCATTTTCGTTATACGATTAGATCTGGGCTTCCCTGTAAGAAAGCCCTGGGAACAAAATCCGTGGGTAATGAGACAGATCAATTTTGGTAACCAATCATGGAGGAGAGAAAATCTGGTATATAATATTGGGATAGGATACCCTTTCTGATTTACGATTTACAATTTACGATTTACGATTTGCTTAGTGCGAACACGTTTTAGTTATGTTTGAGGTTGGAGGTTTGAGGTTTGATACAAGATTCAACATGGAGTTTGGGGTGACATTAGAGTGCATTAATTATTGTAGTAAGTACTAGATAGTTTATTTATTATTTTTCATTTATCATTTATTATTTATTATTTTTCATTTTTCATTTTTCATTTTTCATTTTTTCATTTTTCATTAATACTTAAGTAGTTCGTTGATTTTTGCTTTTACTTTTTCAGTGTTGGGAAGCATGGCGGATTCGAGGCCAGTGTTTAGAGGAACTGCAGGAAGATTCAGAGCGCCTAATACTTCTACCGGAGCATCGAGCCATTTAAAGCAGTTCTTAGAAATGCGAGAAGCGAAGGCTTCTGCAAAAGAATTATTCTGCTGCTCTTCAGTAAGCACTAAACATTTACCGTGTTTTTTTACAGTAGAGAATACGAGATCTTCATCGAGCGGAAATAAAGTGCGCAGGTCAATGATCTCAATCTGATCTATAAAGCTTTTAGCTGCCAATTTGGACCAATAAACACCCATGCCATACGTGATGATGCAAATGCTAGTACCACTATTTACATTTTCCTGACTCGCCTGGAGCACCGTTCTCCCTTTGCCAAATGGAAGTATGTAATCTCTTGAAGGCTCTATTGTTTTTGCTTCTTCTGTTCCAGGTACTTTACTCCAATATAATCCTTTATGCTCAAGCATTATTACTGGATTAGGATCATAATAGGCGGCTTTCATTAATCCTTTCATATCCGCAGCATTGGAAGGATAAGCTATTTTAATTCCTTTAATTGTAAGTAAAGTAGACTCTACACTTCCACTATGGTATGGTCCGCCTCCTGTATATGCACCTATTGGTACCCGTATGATGGTTGAAACAGGAAATTTACCACAGGATAAGTAGCATGACTTTGATATTTCTGTAACCAGCTGATTAAAGCCCGGATAGATATAATCTGCAAATTGCACTTCAACAATCGGCTTTACTCCTACAGCGCTCATTCCTACTGTTGATCCAATTATATACGCTTCCTGTATAGCAGTATTAAATACCCTGTTTTCACCGAACTTCTCTCCTAACGTGGCAGCTTCGCGGAATACACCTCCGAGTCGCTTTCCTACATCCTGTCCGTATAAAACACATTCTTCATTATCTTCCATCAACTCTCTTATGGCAAACAGGGCGGCATCTACCATAATGACCCTTTCTTTTTCAGGTGGAGTACGATCTCCTTTTTCTTCCGTAACAGGAGTTGGAACAAATACGAAATCTTCTACATTTTTTGAATCCGGCTCCTGTGCATTAACTGCTTTGTCAAATTCTTCCTTTATATTACTTCTTACTTCTTCTTCAACTTTAAGCAATTGATCTTCTCCAATTTGATCAATAATCTGACTTCTAAATTTTGGTAAGGGATCATTTTTAGCGTGCGTGGCGAGGTCTTCTTCAGTTCTGTAAAACTCTTTTCTTACTCCGCTGGTATGATGATTCAGAAGACAAACTTTAGCATGCACCAGCCAGGGCTTTCTATTTTCCCGCACATGCGAAATAACTTTTCGCATAGTATCATAGCTTTGAAAAAAATCAGTTCCATCTACCCTTATCTTATTCATTCCTTTAAATCCTTCTGCATATTCGTATGCGTCCATGGATCTTCCTTCGACAGAAGTAACACTAATGCCCCAGTCATTATCCTGAACAAGATATATTATAGGAAGTTGCTTTAGGACTGCAAATTGAAAGGCTTCACTTACTTCTCCTTCCGTTACACTTGCATCACCCAAAGAACATATTACTACCGGTAACTCATTATTCTCGCCTTTTTGTAATAATGAAGATCCGATCTGCTGCAGGTATTGAATCCCCTGAGCTATTCCTGTTGTTGGAATTACCTGCATTCCGGTTGCGCTGCTCTGATGAATGATCTTTGGCTTATTTACATCTTTTGAGTTGGGATGAGAATAATAGCTTCTGCCACCAGAAAATGGATCGTCTTTTTTTGTCAAAAGCTGCAACATCAGTTCGTAGGGCGACCATCCCATTCCTAATAGCATACTTTCATCCCTGTAATAAGGACTTATCCAATCATATGGCTTTAAATTAAATGCCGTTGCTAATTGAATAGCTTCATGGCCTCTGGAAGTGGAATGAACATATTTTGTTATCTGACGGTTTGCTTCATATGTCTCTGCCATTATTTTAGCGCTGTACATTAACCGGTACGTATGCAATAGAAAATTGTGGTCCATCAGTAATATTGAATGGAAGCAAATTTAAGAGGTAAATTGATGATCGCTGATTTTATGATGTCTGATTTGGGGGGGTGAATAAGTCAAAAGTTAAAAGTCAAAAGTTAAAAGTCAAAACCTAAAAGTTTTGATGATTTCAAGAAATTGAAGATTAAGGAATATTATTTGACTTCGAGGGCAAGCATGCTTTCTTCTTCTATGAAAGCTTCGATCTCATCGCCAACAACTATTTCGCCAACACCTTTGGGAGTTCCGGTATAAATAAGGTCGCCTATATTGATAGAAAAAAAGTTAGATATGTATGAAACAAGATAATCAAAAGTATATATCATATCTTTTGAATTGCCCTGCTGAACCAATTCTTTATTT
>JBJMLT010000125.1:0-3369 GCA_045805165.1 Flavisolibacter sp. | reverse complement strand
ATTTGTAATGAATTAAAATTCTTGGTATTGTATAACAAAAATTTAAGCTCATCTAGAATTTTCCTTCATGTTTCTTATAGAGGTTTGCCGGGTATTTAATAAAACAATATTGAATTTTTATATTGAGTACTACTTTGAATGATTGAAAAATATGCTTGAACAACTAAAGAACCTGGATAAGAAACTGTTTTTGATTATAAATAATCACCATAATTCCTATTTAGATCCGATAATGTATTGGGCAAGTGATAAATTATTCTGGATACCTTTTTATCTTCTCATTGCAATTTTATTGATCCGGGACAATAAAAGAAATGCTTTACTGATCTTCTTATGTATTGCTGTACTTATAACTTTAACAGACCAGGTTTCTTCAAATTTAATTCGGGATTGGGCTCAAAGGCCAAGGCCATCTCATGAACCTTCCTTAACAGGACTAATACACTTAAGCAATGCAGGGGCGGGAGGTCATTATGGTTTTGTTTCATCTCATGCTGCCAATGCATTTGCTTTATTTACTTTTCTTTCTTTAATACTCTCAAAGAAATTCAGATGGCTGAAATATGTACTTTTTTTCTGGGCGCTATTAATAGGATATAGCCGAATATATAATGGAGTTCATTATCCGGGGGACGTTTTAGGAGGAGCACTATTAGGCGCCTTGTTTGGATGGCTTATTTCACAAATCTATTTTTTGGCATTTAAGAAGCTAAAATGGTTTAGTTCCATGTGATCCCTTTTTATTTTCTTTAATTTTTAGAAAGATTAATTTCCTTTGCACCACTTTATCATTGTAACTGATTATGTCTGTTGAGGAAAAAAGTATTGTATGATCAATAACAAAAAAATTGTTGTGGTGCTGCCTGCATATAATGCAAGCAACACATTAGAGCAAACTTTTCGGGAGATACCAATGGATATAGTAGATGAAATAGTATTGGTAGATGATAAAAGCAAAGATGATACGGTTGAAGTTGCAAAGCGTTTAGGAATTACTCATATAATTGAGCACCAGCTTAACAGAGGATATGGCGGTAATCAGAAAAGCTGTTATAATAAAGCACTGGAATTAGGGGCTGATATTGTTATAATGTTACATCCGGATTACCAATACACTCCAAAGCTTATTGAGCCAATGGCGTATATTATTGCCAATGGACTTTACCAGGTAGTACTTGGATCCAGGATATTAGGTAAAGGAGCTTTACGTGGTGGAATGCCGCTATATAAATACATAGCCAATAGAATATTGACACTTTTTGAAAACCTCCTGTTAGATCAAAAACTTTCGGAATACCACACAGGCTATAGGGCATTTTCAAAAGAAGTGCTGGAAAAGGTGAATTATGAGATCAATTCGGATGATTTTGTTTTTGATAATCAAATGTTATCGCAGATCATTTATTTCGGATATGAGATCGCAGAAGTAACCTGTCCTACCAAATATTTTGAAGAAGCTTCCAGCATTAATTTAATAAGAAGCATTACCTATGGATTAGGTGTTCTGGAGGTTACTTTGAATCACAGGCTATGTAAGTGGGGTTTTCGAAAGGACAAAATGTATATTGCCAAATGATCATCTTTTCAATTTATAAAAGACAAATCCATTTTTTGAATATAAGCGCATTAGTGAAGGATTTTCTTTTTCATTTTCTGCAGTATTCTGGATCTTTCCAACATAATAAACAGTTACTTCTGGATGCGTATTGAATTGTAAAATACTATCAGTCTCTTTTTTGCCGAGGTCGGGAGCTCTTTTTGCATAGAACAAATTGGCATAACTCTTAAACCTTACGGTTTCCACAACTGCTCTATCATCTTTTTTGCTGGCATAAAAATCTATCATAGCGCCCTGCGAATAAGGTTCAACCTTAGGCGTAATTAATACAATTGTTAGGTTTATGCCTATAATTGAACTGATAAATAATATCAATACTGCTTTCCTGTTATTTTTATTTGAATAAAACAGGTAACCGGCCAATCCAGCCAGTAATAGTAATCCAGGAAGTATTTCAAATCCGGACCAATGTACATTTGCCTGCAAATTTGCCTTTGCAAATTCATCATCGATCATTCCGGGCTTTAATAAGATGGATTTCCATTTTTCTATAGTGGATGCGGCTATTATACCAATTGTAATTAATAGTCCGGTAAAGAATTGCAGCCATTTATTCCATACAGGTATTTTTCTTTTCTTCATCCATATTTCATAAAAGCTTACCGTAGCAAGAAATGTGAGAGGAAAATAGCATAAGGAAGAGTAGTGGACGATCTTTGTTTTTACTATCGAAAACAGTATAAGAACCAACCAGAATAAGATCATCATCCATCGGTGGAAATGGCTTGGAAGCTCCCTTGTATTTCTTACTCCTCTCATGGCCATAATACTTAATGCAGCCGCAGGGAAACATCCCAAAAGCAATATAATAAAGTGGTAAAAGAAAGGCCCACCGTGTCCTGCATCCTCTGTTGTCAGCAACTTGATCTGGTATTTAAAAAAATCGATGATCACTTGTTGCTCGCCTTTTATAAGTAAGGCTATGAACCAGATGCTTCCCACCGAAGCGGTTAATAAAAGAAAAAGAAAAATATCTTTCAATGGCATGAAATTCCTGAACCTTGTAGCTATAGCATAGATACAATAGCATAATCCTATAATAAGAAGGGCTACTGGCCCTTTGGTCATAACCGCAAGGCCACAGAATAATCCAGCCAAAAGAATATGCCTTACTTTATAGCCCGGTGAATTATTGGTATATAAGGAAAGTTGGTAGATCGATAAAAAAATAAACAAATTGAACCATGGGTCTATGATGCCGGATTTAAAATAAAATTGAGGCAATAAGGAACCTGCATATACTAATACCCACATCCATCCGAACTTTTCATTTACCAGTCGTTTGCCAATTCTGAATAATACAAGCAAGGTTAATATGCCGCAGAGAGCATTTGGCAATCTTGATGCAAATTCATTTATTCCAAACAAGCGCATGGATATAACCTGGAGCCAGAAAAAGAGAGGTGGCTTTTCCCAAAAGGGCTGAAAGTCAATTTGCGGAATTGAATAATTATGTGTTTCAAGCATTTCCCTGCTGGCTTCAGCAAAATTTACTTCATCCCAGTCGAATAAATGGGTTAGTCCTAAAAATGGTAAGAACAAAATAGCTGCGCCAATTATAATAATTAATTCTGCGGGAAGCTTTTTATTTTTCATTTATTGTATCTCTCTTCTTTTTAAACAAAAGGTGCATAAGTAAGGCACAGAATAAGGCAATAAAAATAGCCGCCGTTACATCTGTAATATAATGAACGCCCAATAACATTCTTGAATATGCAACCATTAAAGCCCATAATATCATGGGAACCAAT
>JBJMLT010000124.1:0-5914 GCA_045805165.1 Flavisolibacter sp. | reverse complement strand
GGATAGGAAACAAAAAAAGAAATTAAGAGCAAAGCGGGTGGTTCTTTCTGCGGGTTGCCTTGGAACGAATGAAATAATGTTAAGAAGCAAGGAAAAAGGAGCAATTCCAAATCTTAGTGACCAATTAGGAAATGGTTTCTCCACCAATGGCGATAATTTTTATTTGCTTGGACAAACCCGAGAAAGGATTAGATCTACAAGAGGTCCGGCCCAAAGTTCTCATGCGCAATTCAATCTGACTGACCCGGGTAACACATCTTCTTCTGAAAATATATTTCATATGATCGAAGACCTTGGGATACCTCCTGCCCTTGCTACCACTGTTGGTTTTGGAAAAAGTTTGTTCGCTATACTGACAAAAGGACAACACAAAATCCTGGCCTTATCATTTGCTTTAATAGGTTTTATAAGCAGAAGAATATGGATATTAATAACAGGCCCTTTTAAAAACAAACTTGTCCGTCAGGATATGTTTAAAAATGAGGACGAAGCCAGTTCCAATTTTTTGATTGTTACTACAACCGGAAGGGAACAAGCAAAGGCAAAAATTAAGCTTGGCGGTGGATGGATGCAAACACCTTTGCGGATGGAAAGAAAAGATAACTTCAACAATAAGGAATTATTTATTAATGACCCGGTCTATAAAAATATACAGGTGACATTGGATAAAATGTCGAAGGTATTTGCCGATGAAAATGCAAAAGGAGGAGATGAGAAATTTTTCAGTCCGGCCGGTACAACAATAGCTTGCAGTCATCCTCTTGGCGGTTGTCGCATTGGAAATAATGCATCAGAAGGTGTTGTAAATGAATTTGGACATGTCTTTGATACCAGTAAAGGTCCTGAGGGAATTCACAATGGTTTATACATTGCAGACGGGTCGGTTATTCCTACTTCATTAGGTGTTAATCCTTCATTATCTATCGCAGCAGTTTGTTGGTATATTGCCAATAACATGAGGAAAGAATTGAATTAAAAAATAACAATGTGGCAATCAAAATTGCTTTTGGATTTATGATGTTGTTAATTACAGATGTTGTTTTCTGCCAGCACAGTCAATCAGATTCGATTTATGCTTATTTCCTTAAAGAAAAACTTGTATTTGATGGGCAATTAAATGAGCCTTTTTGGAAAAATTCTTTTGCAATCAATGACTTTACTCAACGGGAATTGGACTACGGGAAACATTCCACCGACACAACTAAAGTAGTTATTGTTTATGATGACCTGGCTTTATACATTGGTGTTTGGTGCTTCCAGCAAAAGTCAACTATAACTGCAAAGTATCTACAAAGGGATTTTGATTTTACTCAGGATGATAATTTTCAAATCCTTCTCTCAACTTTGAATGATAAAAGAAACGCCTATTTATTCATCATCAACCCAAATGGAGCCAGAGCTGACTTACAGGTAAATGGTGATAATGATAATATAGATTGGAATGGGGTGTGGGATGCAAAGACAACCATAAGCGATAAAGGTTGGTTCGCTGAAATTCGTATACCCTTCAACACTCTGCAATTTAAAAAAGACAGCCTGCAAATATGGTCGATTAACTTTGAGCGCAATATCCGTTCTAAAAAAGAACAGGACAGATGGCAGGGTTGGAGCAGGGATTATAGTTTTGAGAATTTAAGGTACACAGGAAAATTATTAGGATTAAAAAATATTGGTTATGCCAGGCGTTTTGAATTTAAGCCTTATTTATTAGGAGGTTTTGAAAAGAACAAAAATGAAAAGATGAATTTTCCTTCTAAATTCGGAGCCGATGTTAACGTAAATATTACTCCCACATTGAAATTGAATCTTACTGCCAATACTGACTTTGCCCAGGTTGAAGCAGATAAAATACAAACTAACCTAACACGTTTTAATCTATATTATCCTGAAAAAAGAGAGTTTTTTCTGGAAGGCTATAACAATTTTCAAATTTATCTGGGCAACAACAATCAGCTGTTTTATACCCGGCAAATAGGGCTTGAGCAATTTCAACCTGTACCAATTCTTGGTGGTGTAAGGCTCTTTGGAAAAATTGACCGCAGTACGATAGGCTTTCTTTCGCTTGAGACAGATGTACAGGATACTGTACCTGCTACCAATAACACTGTTTTCCGATATAAATATGATTTAGGAACACAATCCTATATCGGTGGCATGGTTACCTCTCACATCAATCAACAATCAGCTAACCAGGTCTATTGCCTGGATGGAAACTATACAACTTCTAATTTTCTAAAAAATAAAAACCTTGTACTATCTGGATTGATTGCTGAAAGTGTGGACAATTATAAATTGCAGAATAATTCTTTGTCTTACCGCTTTTACTGCGATTATCCAAACGACCTCATAGATCATTTTATTGCCGTAAGCAGTTTACCGCAAAACTTTCATCCTTCATTGGGCTTTCTTCAAAGGGAAAATTATTCCGCTTTTAATTGGCATTTATATCTTGCTCCCAGGTGGTTTACTAAATATTTTATTCGACAATTGGATATTGGGGTTTGGGATCTTGCCTATTTTATAACACAAAGTACAGGTGAGTTAGAATCATGGACCAATCAATCAAGGCCGATAGGATTCATTTTAAAAAGTGGAGACAGGTTTCAATGGAACATGCAACAATCCTATGATCGGTTGAATCAACCTTTTATCCTTTCTGATAGCGCAATAATTCCTACTGGTCATTATTATATGAGTCAGAATGAATTTCTAATTAGTACTTACCAGGCAAGAAGATTATGGTTAAAGGTTTCTTATAATTTCGGAAGCTTTTACACAGGAAGAATTCAGACCCTTGCTACATCAATAGGTATTAACTTTTCCAAACATCTTAATTTATCCACTGACTACAATTACAATGTGGTAAACCTCCCCCTGATAAAAGTAATTACTCACCAGTTAGACCAGTACGTCAATTATGCACTTTCAACTAAAGTGGATTTGTCTCTATTTGCACAATGGAATTCCCTGGAGGATATTATGCTGTATAATTTCAGGTTTCATTGGATACCTAAAATAGGCTCGGATCTCTATGCTGTGTATAACAGGGCTTATGATCATATAAAGCAATTGGATTTATTAAGACCGACAACTTCTACGGGAATTGCAAAGCTCGTCTGGAGGTTTAGTTTTTAAAGAGGCCTCCGGACAAATTTCCTCTTAACTAATTAAGTTGATATTTCACCTACCCTTAATACTCCAATGTAACTAAACTCCATAGCAGATTTAAATTTTGAATCCCAAATCAGGAAATCACTGATACCTAAAATGGATTCAATTCTCTCTATCACATTCTCTGTATCTGTAATAAATGAGCCTTCTCTTGTAAAAGCTACATACAGAATCTTATTATTAAAATGCTCCTGTATCTTCTGAATTACTAAATCCTTCTTTACTTCATTACCGTTTCCATAATATATCCATTCTTCACCTTCAGCTTTCCTCCAGTTAATTTTATGTTTTAATCCTGCACTTGAACTATATATAAGCCTTGAATCCATAAGGTTTATTCTATTTTGAAGTCAATATTGGGCAGCTAATAGCTCGTATCGGGATTGGATTACTTAATTGAAATATTTGTTTTCATTTATCTCCATGATTAAACAACGTTTTAATCTTGGTAAATTGATGAGAGGCTAATTAACTGTTTATAACTTCTTCATCCAATCTGCCCGCAATTATTGCTTTTTCCAGATGTCCAACAGTTAAACCTTTCTTTTTATTTTCTCTCTTCCAGAAAAAAATATCTATTCCTTCTCCCTTAAAATAATCTGCTGGCATAAACTTAGATACATCTACGATTAAATTTATTAGAGAACGCAATTAAAAATTCAACAGCATCATCGCCATAAACTCCCAAATCTTCATACAACCTAGTCTTTCTTGTTATTGGTTCATCGTTAACACATGATTGTTCTATAACAAACTTTTCAAGCTTATTATACGTTTCACTATTCATTGTAATCCATTGTTTTTATAGGTAATGCATTAAAGCTCTTTTTCATCCTTTTTTATTCATTTACAATCTTATATACCATTTTTGCATTTGAGATAAAGAAACAGGTATTAGAATTGATTTAACCCATGTTTCTGATTCTTGTACTATGTTAATTCTTTAAAATCAATGTGTGTGGTTAATTCATTTTACATATACTCATTCTACTCTATCCCAAATCGGTCTTTTCTAAATTTTTTTCTGTCAGCCAGATTTAAAACCAAAGCTGTTTGGGGTCTTTCAATACCTTTCAAAAGCATCTCATCATAATAGGTTTCATCATACATCACATTCCAAGGTATTATTCCCCAATAGGCATTTGCTAAATCTTCTAACTTAGTACAGCCGCCATAAGATATACTTCCTATATCACCAAATCTTCCACCAGATCCACTACTTGGATTGAGTGTCACAGGCATATTGTAAAGCACCTGCCAGCGGCCATTATTCAATAGGTCTCCATTAGATAAATGCAAAATTGAAATTGCTTGCAAGTCTCGAAAATCTATTTTATATAAAGAAATATTACCTATCTGCACATTAAACAAGACGCAGGTACAATATTTTTTATCCAGAACCTGTCCTAAAGAAAAGGTCTTATCAAGCAAAGGAATACTAAATACATCTCCAGTTTGCCATTCTTTTGGTTTTGGCCTAAACTTCTTGGCATTTGAAAATGTCTCTATTAAATAAGCTTTATCAACTTGTTCAAAAGACTTTTTGGGTTCACCAATTGTGAGTTCTTCAATTGCATTTATTACAGAAAGTATTGTATCAACGTTTGAGGTAGAGATGTGTGTATAGTCACTTTCATAGTCAATTGAAGCTTTGGGCTTCACATCTTTCAGTTTTGACCTTAATAATTTTACAGCTTCACTTTGAAAATCTTTGCCGAATAATTCCGCTAGATCTTCAAATATTGAAAAGTATTTCTGATTCTCATCAGGAAGATTGACATTAATAGATCCTATTTTAAGCTGATAATTTTTCATTATAATTTACTTCTAACGTTAAGCAATTTTGAGTAGTGTACTTTGCTTAAGATACATAGTATAATGAAAATGTACGTCTATTGTTTCTTTCTTCAATATACATATTCTCTTGTCAAGAAAAATAACAATAGTGAATTAAATCTTCATACTATATTGAAGATTCTGCAACCAATTATTAAAACTGGTAGTCCTATCCTGACCAATTAAAGTTAGGGTAAGCTTTTTTAATATAATTTAAGTAAGTATTTACTGTTGTAATGAAAAGATCAAAAGGAACTTCAACTGAGTAAATCTTACCAATCTGTTGAGGAGGGCAAGGTTTTCTCCAACCTTCCCAAATAAACTTGAGATTTTCTCTGCTTCTTATTACTATAATGGAATATGCATCTATTGTTTCATCAAGTCTTACTTTATGCCTGTACCAAAAATCACTTTCCATTTGAGGTAAATATTCATACATGGGATCACACTCATCCTCAGTTAGATTTGCTTTTCTTATTAACTCAAAGATTTCCTTAAGTGACAGATTCTTAAATATTGGCTGTTCAAGTTTAACCCTGTTCTCCTCAAAATGCTTTTTTAAATTTTCTAGCATTAAACCCCATGTGCCTATTAAGCAAGTTTCATTTTTATCACCAATAAGCATATTACCTAATATCAAATGACAATAAGCTAATCTATTGCTTAGTGTATCTGATTGATCAGTCTTATACTGAATAGCAAATATATTTGTATCGCCAAATATTTTTATCATCCTCTTTTAAAGTATTTATGATTGCTTTTTCAAATTGACATACTATTAATTATTGCAGTTTCTTAATAAAATCAGTAAACGAATTGGCTACAAATGATAGATTGCTTACATCATGACCATTTTGAATTTCAGGTTCACCTTCATGATCCCAAAAATATATTTGACCTAAATTAT
>JBJMLT010000123.1:0-5030 GCA_045805165.1 Flavisolibacter sp. | reverse complement strand
TTTCACTCATTCTTGCCTGAATGATGTTAGCCAGGTTTTTTACACTTATTTCTTTCGCCGGCATTCCACGCAAACCGGGAATAGTTATATAAGCATTCGCCTTAGCCTCATTAGATAAGGCGCTTCCGAACTGAACCTTCATTTGTTCAGCTTGTGTTTTTAATACACCGAGTCCTGTTTTAATGTCATTCGTTATATTTTCTCCCGCAAACGGAATAACAGCCGTATGCTTTAATATTCCTTCATAAAAAACGGCCAGATCTGTAGTGCCACCGCCTATATCAACTATTGCCACTCCAGCTTCCAGGTCTTCCTGTGCCATTACAGCTGCAGAGGAAGCCAATGGTTGCAGAACCAGGTCTTTAGTAACCAGCCTGGCTTTTTCAACCGAACGGTTAATATTCCGGATGGCATTTTTATCACCAGTGATAATGTGAAAATTAGCTCCCACTTTTACACCACCATAACCAATTGGATCAGGAATGTTTTGAAAATTATCTACGGTATATTCCTGTGGAATAACATCTATGATCTGGTCTCCTGCAGGGATATACGTTTTGTACTGATCCGCAATAAGCTGATCGATCTCTCTTTGAGAAATTTCATTTTCTGTGTCATGGCGAACTATATCGCCTCTTGTTTGTAGACTTTTAATGTGATGTCCCGCAATTCCAACATACACTTCGTTTACTTCAAGGTTTGGATTGGAAGCATAACAGTTTTCGAGTGCGGTTTTAATTGCTTTAATAGTCTCATCAATGTTCAGGACCTGACCGTGTTTAACTCCGTTGGAATTGGCCCGGCCGAATCCTAAGATCTCAAGCTTGCCGAATTCATTCTTGCGGCCTGCGATGACCGCAATTTTGGTGGTTCCAATGTCAAGCCCCACAATAATTGGTTGCTCGTTGTTCATGTTTATGTTGTTTTTAGTTGTTTCCAGTTCTATAATTAAAAAGCATATAGCTAATGCCATTTGTAAATGGCATTCCACTGTATACAGCAATCAGTCGGCTACGGAACGGTCAATGATTCAATCTTTTCATCAAAGCCTTCGGCTTTTTTTCCTGTCCTTTAGTTACTGGTTCTTCTTTAGGTTTGGATTGGTCTGTTGTTTTCGCAGAATTGGATTGGTCGTCTCTTCCATTGGTTTCATTATGAATACTATCAGAAAGAGAAAGATTTATATTTTTTAAAACTGTATCTTTTTTAAAGTTTGAATTTTCTTTAGTGATCTGAATTCCCTCATCAGCGTATTGAATATTTGCGTGATGGAGTAATTCGTCTATATTCTTTTTTAGTTGAATTGAATCAACAGCAGTAGCCGGACCATTTTTAACTCCGATTACCTGTCCATCGAATTGTACGTCGAGAATAGCATATTTATTAAAACCTGTTTTACTTAACACCTGTTTATAAAAAACAAGTAATTTGTTCAATTTGGAATCAATATTGTCACTGCTACCTATTTTAATAATATGATCTCCTATAACCGGTGTCAGCTCAAATTTTTGATCATCCGTAATATGGATCTCACCAATCTGTGCGTTCCAGAATTCATTTGCATAAATGAAGTTTGATATCCGGGTAACTTCTTTAAGGACAGCACTATCTTTCCGGAATAATTTTTTTGATGAAGTAAAGCCTGTTATAGCCGGAACTCTTGCACTGATTTTTTCCAGCAATGGCATTCTTTGGCCAGAACTATCCAGATAAAAAGAATTCCCATCCTGTGTAAAGACCCTTGCAATTGGTTCCCTTTCCTTAATCCTAATATTTAAAATATCCCTGTTATTAAAATACAATTGGGCATTATAGATCCATGGATTGGTCTTTAAAGCCCGCTCGAGCTTACCCAGATCTATTGTAGTGACAGGTCTATGGATCAAAGTTCCTCCGCCAGATCTTTCTATTTGTTTTCTGATATCATCTTCCTGTATATAGAATTTATCACCTGTACCCAGAATGCTAATCGAAACCTCTTTGCACACATGTTCCTTTTGCTTGTTATTAGCAGCTACAAGAAGGCTTGTAATTCCTGAAATAACCAGGAACCACGCTGCAATGATTAAAACTTTCCCTATGACCCTTTTTTGTTTCACTATGCTTTTTCTATAATTTCTTTAACAGGTTTTACAAGTGTATCTATATCTCCAGCCCCGGCCATTACGATAACTTCACCGAATTCTTTATCCATTGTTCCTTTATGTTTCCTCATCCAGTTGAGTAAGTCTTCTTTGTCTAATACAATTCCTGACCTGATGGACATCTTTTCTAATATCATTTCACTTTTAACTCCAGCTATGGGTTTCTCCCTTGCAGGGTATATTGGCAGAAGTATTACCTCATCGCCTTCAGATAATGCATCTGCAAAACCTTCCGCCAGATCTTTAGTGCGGCTGTATAAATGGGGTTGAAATACAACGATCATCTTTCTTTGAGGAAACAGTCTTCTTACACTGTTAAGCAATGCCTTTAATTCTTCCGGGTGATGCGCATAATCATCTATCAGAACAGGATGAACATACGCTCCCTCCTTTTGTTTTTCAGGAGCTATTACATATTCGAACCTTCTTCTTACTCCCCTGAAAGTATTGACTGCTTCCTTAATTTTGTCATCAGCTATTTTTAATTCTTTTGCAATGGTTACAGCCGCTACAGTATTTTCTATATTATGCATCCCTCCTATGGCAAGATTTAATGATGAAAGCTTATCCTCCTTAACATTTACATCAAAGGAGTATCCACCATTTTCAATTTTAATATTAGATGCGAATGCATCTGATGAAGGATTCTGAAGGCTGTAAGACAATTTCCTGACATCTTTAACTTCCTTAATTCTGCTTAATCCGAATTTGCTTAGCAAAAGACCATTATCCTTTACTTTATTTCCAAAAGCAATAAATGCGTCCTGCATAGATCTTTCATCACCATAGATATCCAGGTGGTCGGGGTCCATTGCTGATACAACTGCCATATCAGGTGAAAGCTTTAAAAAGCTTCTGTCGTATTCGTCAGCTTCAATAACGCTTACATTATTCTTACTACTCCAGAAATTAGTCTGATAATTAACTGAAATGCCCCCCAGGAAAGCATTACATCCAAAACCACTATTTCGTAAGATATGTGCGATTAAAGTAGAGATGGTTGTTTTACCATGAGTTCCAGCGACACAAATATTAAAAGTATCATTGCTTATTGCCTGAAGTACGTCGCTTCTCTTAACAATATTATATTGGTTTTGCTGATAATAAACCAGTTCCTTATGATCTTTTGGAACCGCAGGCGTATATACAATCAGGTTGGCTTCTTTAGGAATAAGATCTATATTTTCTTCGTAATGAATTTTAATGCCTTCCTTTTCCAGAGCTGCGGTTAATTCCGTTTGTGTTTTATCATAGCCGCTAACATATACTCCATTAGAATGAAAATAACGAGCTATGGCGCTCATGCCGATGCCACCTATTCCAATGAAATAAATGTTCCTTAATTCTTTTAAGGAGCTTATTAAAGGTCTTTCTATGTTTAATGCATTACTCATTAATATTTTTCAAACTGTTAAGTATTTCTTTTGCTACCAGCATATCTGCATTATAGACTGCATGCTGTGCTATATTTTTTTTTAATTCTTCCTGTCTGTTTTGGTCTTTAGCTAAATCAATGATCTCCGCTACCAACTTTTCATTTGCTTCTTTATCCTTTACCATAATTGCCGCATTTTTACTTACAAGGTCCATGGCATTTACGGTTTGATGATCTTCGGCGGCAAAAGGATAGGGTACGAACAAAACGGGCTTTTTAGCTACGCATAATTCCGCTTTGGCTATTGCACCTGCGCGTGACACCACCAGATCTGCAGCCGCATAAGCCATTTCCATTTTGCTGATGAATTCATTCACCCAGATAGTGGGTTGGTTAGCTGCTCGCTCTCTTGCTTTTGCTGCATAGAGTTTTCCTGTTTGCCAGATGACCTGAATATTATTCCTGATCAATTCTGGCAATCCGGCTTCAATTGCTTCATTGATTGATCTGGCTCCCAAACTTCCTCCTACGATCAAAACTGTTTTGCGGTCATCAGTTAATCCAAAAAAATGCAAAGCATCTTTTTTTGAAATTGTTTCAACCTGAGTAATTACAGGTCTTACAGGGTTGCCAGATTTTACTATTTTATTTTGTGGAAAAAATTTATCCATTTGGCCACTCGCTACAAAAACCTTTGTAGCCATT
Source organism: Flavisolibacter sp. (assembly GCA_045805165.1). Lineage (GTDB taxonomy): Bacteria > Bacteroidota > Bacteroidia > Chitinophagales > Chitinophagaceae > Flavisolibacter. The sequence continues at coordinate 806 of JBJMLT010000123.1, read as the reverse complement.
TTTCCCAACATAATATTTGATTTTCCTGCAAACGAATTCGACTCATGAACGAATGTTGGTATTTTCCTGTGCTGTGCGAACCGAAGAACAGGAAAGGATGAATATCCTCCTACACCAATCACTCCATCCGGGCGAAACTGGTTAAAAATTCTTCTTACCTGGAAAAAGCTTTTTATTAGCTTCCAAGGCAATCCGATATTTTTTATCAAAGAACTTCGGTTAAATCCTGCTATATCTAGCCCTTCTATTTTATAACCTTCTTCAGGTATTTTCTGCATTTCCATCTTTCCTTTTGCACCTACAAATAATATTTCGCTATCAGGCGCTATTTTTTTTATCGCATTTGCTATTGCAATTGCCGGGAAAATATGACCACCTGTTCCACCTCCTGCTATAATTATTCTTTTTCCCATTACTTATGTCTTTACACGGCCTCCGTTGCTTCTTCCAATTCTTCATCTATAGCAGGCTCTTTTTTCATTCCTTCCAGTTGTTCTACATTTCTGGCTACACTTAAAATAATTCCAATCGAAAGGCATGTGAATAAAAAACTACTACCTCCCATACTTATTAAAGGAAGTGTAACTCCTGTTACAGGAAATAAGTTCACATTCACAGCCATATTGGCCAACGCTTGCAGCACAAGGGTAAAACTTAATCCCAGAGCCAGAAATGCTCCAAAGGCATAAGGACATTTTTTAAATAGCCGAATGCTGCGAAATAGAAATACGATGTATATAAAAACAATAAATGCTCCGCCCAACAATCCATACTCTTCTATTAAGGAAGCATATATATAATCACTA
>JBJMLT010000122.1:0-4238 GCA_045805165.1 Flavisolibacter sp. | reverse complement strand
TGCTGCATGTCCCCAATCTATGAGTGTTTTCTCCTCCTGTTTAGAAAGCATGGCATCTTTATGGATCCATAAATAGGAATTCAGGGGCATTTCATGTTTTTCTATTGTTTCTGCAACATCATTCATTCGGTGAGCCTTCTTTTTAAAAGTATAGGTGGTAAATGTTGTGAAATTCAAGGAACGCTTACCATCATTTACATGGCTGTTCAACCACCAGTTCACAGGCGTGATCTTGCTGTACCAGGGATAAACAGTATGATTGGAATGACAATCGTAACAGGAAACCTTTAATATTTTCATGACACTGTCAGGAATCTGAACTTCATGTGTAATATCAGTTGCCGCCTCCGCAGAACCATTATTATGCGGTGGCTGTATAAATTGAATGACTATCAGAATGATCAGGATAATTATAATTATACGTGTCTTTCGGCTCATATTACATGATTAAGTTCTTAATTGATTTAGCTTATTGGGAATTGAGAGATAATGCTACCAATTCTGCAATGTCTAAAACCCTTACATCATTTTCTTTATCAGCCGCTTTAATACCGTCAGTAAGCATTGTATTACAAAACGGACAGGCAGAAGCTACAATATTTGAGCCAGTTGCAATGGCTTCATTTGCCCTATCCCAATTTATTCGTATAGTACCTTTTTCTTCTTCCTTAAACATTTGAGCCCCACCGGCGCCACAGCAGAAACCATTTTTTCGACAGCGCTTCATTTCTACCAATTCAGCGTCAAATGCTTCCAATACCTTTCGGGGAGCTTCATAAATACCATTTCCGCGACCTAAATAGCAACTATCATGATAGGTTATGCGCTTGCCTTTAAATGTTTCCCCATTCTTCATACTAATTTTTCCATCATCTATTAATTGCTGTAAAAAACTTGTATGGTGTATTACTTCAAAGCTTCCACCTAATTCAGGATATTCATTTTTAAATATATTAAAGCAATGAGGACAGGTAGTGACGATCTTTTTAACCTGATAATTATTCAACGTCTGTATATTCTGATATGCCATCATTTGAAACAGGAATTCATTCCCTGCTCTTCTTGCCGGGTCACCTGTGCACATTTCTTCCTTTCCTAATATGGCAAAATTTATCCCGACCTTATTTAAAATTGAAGCAAAGGCCCTGGTTATTTTCTGTGCCCGCTGATCGAAACTTCCGGCACATCCTACCCAAAATATAATTTCCGGAGTTTCCCCAGCAGCCATTGCTTCAGCCATTGTTTTTACCTGCATAATATATATTCCTTAAATCAAAAATACGGTTTGTCCATTTGTGTATACAAGCTGTTATTTACCCAAATCGAAAAGCTGAAAAAGCTATCAACACTAAAAGGAGCAAGATCATTATACCTGATAAGGTTAATGCTCCCGTAATTATGCCAATAAGACCTTTTAAATTGAATTTGGATTTCATAGAACCTGATCCATAGACAATAGCCATAATTGCAAGAGGAATAGAAAATAAAAGCAATAAAAATAATGGAATACTTAAACCAATTATGAAAATGGTAATTGCCCCCAGCCCCATAAATAAAGATTGCAGACCTTCTTTATCCTCCTGATCTAAACCTGATAATTTATGTATTGATCTTTTTAATTTTTTTTGGAAAATTGCGAATGCAATTCTTTGAATGATGTTCAGTTTATGGGTTGAAACTGTTTTCATTTTTCCCGGCTGTACTGATTTGAATTCAGGGAATACAGGTTGGGAATTGAAAACTGATTTGGATGGTATTGTGGAAGCATTCGAAAAGTAGAATAAACAGGAAAATAATACAAGCAGAAGAGCTTTCATATAACAGATTTACAAATATAAAATTAGATTAACTTTTATTGAAACATTTACATTTGTCGACATGGGTTGGAAAAGCTTTAGTGAAAAGGTGGGCAACTGGGAACTGTGGCCTTTTAATCTAAGATATTTATTTATCAGTCCTTTCTGGCTTTGGTATTGTATAAGATCAGGTTCGTTCTGGTTCTTTTCATCCTCCAACCCAACAATTACATTTGGAGGATTTGAAGGAGAAGGCAAAAAGGAAATGTATGATCTTTTACCTACCTCGTATTATCCAAAGACAATATTTGTACAACCGGATGTGGATTTTCAAAAACTTATCCAATTACTAAAGGAAACCGGGTTTCATTATCCATTTGTTGTTAAACCAGATGTAGGAATGAAAGGCCTGTTATTCAGAAAGATCGATAATGAAGAAGAATTAAAAGTCTATCATTCTAAAAATCCATTTGTTTATATAATACAGGAACTGGTAGAATATCCACTGGAAGTAAGCGTATTTTATTACAGGTTTCCAAACAAAGAAAAAGGGGTTATAACAGGGTTCCTTAAAAAACAGCCGATGGATGTAACCGGTAACGGTAAAAATACTTTATGGGAACTTATAATGTTGCACCCAAATGCAAAGCACCGTCCTGAAGAAATGAAGATCAAGCATGCCCATTTCCTTGATAAAGTAATTCCTGAAGGCGAACGATATATACTTACATATGCTGCCAATTTAAACAGAGGTGCCAAATTCACTAACCTGCATAACGAAATAGATGAAGGGATGATAAAAATGTTTGATGAAATAAGCCATAACGCCCAATTCTATTATGGACGATATGATATTAAATGCTCCTCCATTGAGGATCTTAAGCAAGGGAGAAACTTCAGTATCCTTGAATTCAACGGATGCGGCGCAGAGCCCAATCATGTGTATCAATCCGGCTTTTCTTTAATTGATGCTTATAAAATAATTCTTTTCCATTGGAAAGTGCTTTATCAAATCTCACGGTATAATCACGAGAAGGGAATACCCTACTGGCCATGGAAAAAAGGGCTTAAATTCCTTCGTGAAGCCAAAAGACATTTACGATTATTAGAAAAATACGATACAGAAATTCCTGTGTAACCCGAAATCGATATTTTCGATTTTACATAGAAAGAAAATGCCCAAACTCTTGCGGATCTTTTTAACGGGAATGTTCATAAGCTTTTTAGGTTCCCTACCATTAGGCACGTTAAATGTTGCCGCAATGCAGATCGCCATTTCGGATGGAATAAATCAGGCAATCTTATTTTCTTTAGGCTCGTTGACATCGGAAGTTTTTTATGTCCGTATCTCCTTAATAGCAATGGATTGGGTAAGGAAACAGAAGAAACTTTTTTTAATACTGGAATGGGTAACACTGGCTATTGTACTTGCTTTGGCTATAGCAAGCTTTTACGTGGCACTTCATCCAAAAGTTCATAAAAATGTAATATTAAACAGTACATTGAATAAGTATTTATTAGGATTAGTTATGAGTGCGGTGAATCCTATACAAATTCCCTTCTGGTTTGGATGGAGTACAGTTCTTTTTACCAAGCAAATTTTGTTACCAAAGAATAGTCATTACAATTTATATATAGCAGGAATAGGCATTGGCACCCTGCTGGGCAACTTTGTATTTATTTTCGGTGGGAAGCTGATCGCTACTAAGATCAGTAACAATCAATCTATATTAAACTGGATCATAGGATCCGTTTTTTGCATTACAGCAATCATTCAATTGTGGAAGATCATCAGGAAGAAGGATGCACAACATGATATAGAACACCCGGAGGAAGTAAGACGAAAGTTTGAAGACAGGATCGTATAGAGAATTTACAATTTACAATTTACGATTTACGATTTTTATTGATGTTGCAGTCATTACATATTTCATAAATTTCTTTTTCAAGATTTTTAAGTCTGATTTTATTTCCAAATCAAAAACTAATTGCTAAAAGAAAAGAGACCGAAATAAATGAAATTGTAAATCGGAAATTGTAAATAGTAAATCTAATGTTTCACTATCCTTCTGTCATCCTGTCACTTTTCTGTATCTTTGCAGGCAATTTTTGATTTATGTTGGATGTAGTCACCAGTAAACATGATGAGTTAAGGCAAGGGGAGGCTTTTGCACCCTTTGAAAATGATCCAAATACTTATAAGAGAACGTTTTATATTGAAAGCTATGGATGCCAGATGAATTTCAGCGATAGTGAAATTGTGGCTTCCATTTTACAAGGTGAAGGGTTTGGGGCCACTAAAGATTTTGAAGAAGCTGATCTGATCCTGCTAAATACCTGTTCCATCAGGGAAAAAGCTGAGCAGACGGTGCGTAAAAGACTTACGGAATTTAAAAAGCTGAAAAGAAGGAAGCCGGGAATGTTGGTAGGCGTGTTAGGATG
>JBJMLT010000121.1:0-2402 GCA_045805165.1 Flavisolibacter sp. | reverse complement strand
TGCAAGCCTCAAAAGCCTTCTTGCCTACGTCTCTAAACTTATAATAGCTTGCATATTGCAAAACTTCAGACAATTCTCTTGCAGACCAATACTCGCCTTTTTCGTCAACTCTTTTAATTTTTTCAAAAACAGGTAGGTTTTCCGCGTTTAAATATTCACTCATAAAATACAGGTTTTTTAATTACCGATTAGTAAAAATACTGAAACAGTTGACGTAAAAGAAATATATTTCTTGTTTTTCTTGTCTTATTTAATTCTTGTATATTTGAAAAAAATAAGAGGAAAAAAATGCCAATTCAAATTGAAATAAATGACACGCACGTAGATGCCCTAATCGGATTTTACATACAGAGGCTCAGGGTCTTGCGAGAGGAAATAGCGGCAAGAGAAAAAGAAACAAAGGATATAAATGCCCAAATTTTGAGATTGAAGAAAAGTAAAAATGAAAGTCAATCCAATGGGGAAACGGCAGACTCAACTGTTGCCATCCCATCTGTACCATATTCTGATAAATGGCCTTGGGTTAAAAAAATTCGTTTCGCAATAGAACAACAAGGCAGAGCTTTAACAACTAAGGAAATAGTTGATACATTAATAGAGCATGAGATAGGTCTTATGTTTGATCGCAAAAAAGCTGTAGCGAGTATTTCATCTATGCTTAGTACAAAATCTGGTGAGAATAAAGCCTTTATTAGGGTAGAAAGCGATTCTGGTGATTTTGCCTACGATATAAACAATATTGAGGAAGAGGATAAAGAAGCGAATCCATTTATATAAAAACCGCCCTAAGGCGGCTTAAATAACGGGGTTTTTATTGCTTTGTGGGTTAAACCCGCTCAATTAGGCGTAGGGTGCTAATGGTCTCATTAGCCATATAGTACGCACTAACTTAGCAATGATTTCCAAAGTGGGCGGCTTTTTTAGAGCTGCCCTTTGTATTACAAAGCTACATTTTGAAAAATAAATTTCAAAATATATTTGTTTTACATTGTAAGACATTGTATATTTGTTATGTGAATGATAATAGGGAAATAAAAACAACAACAATTACCTTCAGAACAAGCGAAGAACTTAAAAAGAAGTTAGAAATGATGGCCAATAAGGAACATAGAACCCTTAGCAATCTGATCGAAGTTATTCTTGAAAAAGCGACCAAAGAGAAGAAGTAATTTTTTTTAACCATCAGGTAAGACAAAGTAAGACATGAGAACATTTAAAAACATATTAGACTTTCAGAAAGAATTTAATTCTGAAGAAAAGTGTAGAGAATATTTAGAGCAACAACGTTGGAACGGCACTCCTGCCTGTCCTTTCTGTGGCTCTTTAAATGTATGTCGCTTTCCTAATGGGAAGATTTTTAAATGCAGAGAGAAAGAATGCAGACAAAAGTTTTCTGTGTTGGTTGGTACTATTTATCAGAATACTAAAATACCCTTGACTAAATGGTTCTTAGCTACCTACATTTTAGCAGTACATAGTAAAGGTATTAGCAGTTTACAATTAGCTACATGGCTTGGGGTAACTCAAAAGACTGCATGGCATTTAAACCATAGAATTAGAATTATGCTGACTGAAAATGCACCTGAATTATTAGATGGTATTTGCGAAATAGATTCTACATATATCGGGGGAAAAGAAAGCAATAAGCATCTTCATAAAAGGGCAGGACAAGGTAGTCTGGGTTCTAAGATTATGGTATTAGGAGCAGTTAAACGTAAAGGGAAAGTGAAAACTAAGGTCATAGCAAGAGAAAATATTGATACAGTTACTCAAACTATTCATGAATTTGTTGCGCCTGATAGCACTATGGTAACAGACGAACATCATTCTTTTAACAGGCTGCATTTGTTGTATGACCATAAGACAGTTAATCATAGAAACAAAGAATATGTTCGCTATGAAGAAATAGCAGTTCACACAAACAATATTGAGGGCTATTGGAATATTTTAAAAAAGCAGATCAATGGCATTCATCATTCAGTAAGTGCTAAACATCTTCAACGCTATTGCGATGAATCAGCATTTAGATTTAACAACAGAGAATCTTTACAAGATGAACGTTTTGCAAATGCTTTGACTAATTGCAATGGTTCTTTAAAATATAAAACCTTAACAGGTAAAAAATGAGAAACGATTTATTTTTAAAACAAATGGGCAGCAAAATAAAAGCTGCCCGTATTGCTAATAAATTCACATTAAAAAAACTTAGTGAAGCAACAGGCATTCACTTAACAAGCTTATGGTTTATTGAAAATGGAAGGCATAACGTTCATGTACTCACATTAAAGGCTATAGCCGATGTATTTAAAATAGATTTAAAGGATATAATTGGGTAAAGAACTAAAATTTTTAGGCTTAAAAATTTAGCTTTTTTAGTAAAAACACTATCTTAAATTTTAAGT
>JBJMLT010000120.1:0-2663 GCA_045805165.1 Flavisolibacter sp. | reverse complement strand
GGCTTTAGGTTGGCTTATAGTTGGCTTTGAGTTGGCTTTGATATGGCTTTGATATGGCTTTGGTATGCTTTAAAGAGAGGAGGAAGGGAAAATGTAAAAGGAAAAATGAAAAAAGGGGATAGTGGTTTGTCTGTTTTTCTTTTTTTAATAGGGGTCAAAAATACAAATTAGGAGGGTTCCAATAATTAATAATGAATAATAAATAATTAGCCACCCCTTTGCGGTCTTTGCTCCTTATGCGTTTTTGCGTGAAACAAAAAACACCGAGAGTAAACACTTTTAGGTTTTGACTTTTAACTTTTGACTTATTGACGACCCCCCGATTCCCGGAAATTGACGATTGTCGATTGACGATTGACGATTCACGATTCACGATTACATTTGCTCCCTATCAAATAAGTGAAAATGAAAATATTAATGGTGTGCCTGGGCAATATTTGTAGAAGTCCGCTGGCTGAAGGAATTTTAAAAGATAAAACAAAAAAGGCCGGATTGAACTGGCAGATCGATAGTGCTGGAACTAATGGTTATCACACCGGAGAGCCTCCTCACCAGCTATCACAAAAAGTAGCCAAAATGAATGGCATTAATATTTGCGATCAAAGAGCCAGGCAATTTGTAAAAGAAGACTTTGATCATTATGATAAGATCTATGCGATGGCAGATGACGTCATAGAAGATATGCGCCGGATAGCGCGATCTCATTTTGACCCTTCTAAAGTAGATCTTTTATTAAATGAACTTTATCCTGGAAAGAATATGTCCGTCCCGGATCCATGGTATGGCCCGGAGCCAGGTTATCATAAAGTTTATGAACTGATAGACAGGGCTTGCGAACAAATAATTAAGAAAGCAACAAATGTACTTTTGACAAAAGGACAAAGCCAGGCTTCAAAACCTGAATAATTAAATAATGTCAGAAAAAAATACAGATAAACAAAAACAAAAGCCCTCATTACCACAAGGTACCAGGGACTTTGGTCCTGATATTGTAAAAAGACGAACTTATATTTTTAACACCATCCGTTCTGTTTTCGAGCTCTATGGGTTTCAGCCTCTCGAAACGCCAGCCATGGAGAACCTGGAAACACTAATGGGCAAATATGGTGAAGAAGGCGACCGCTTAATATTTAAAATATTGAACAATGGATTAAGCGATCCAAAAAATAGTGAAAAAGCAAAGCTTGCATTTGAAAAAGTATTGCAGGGAAAGAATGATAAGAATCTTACCGAACGCGCTTTAAAATACGATCTCACCATTCCTTTTGCCCGTTATGTAGCTATAAACCATGGACAGATCACTTTTCCTTTTAAAAGATACCAGATACAACCGGTTTGGAGAGCTGACCGTCCGCAGAAAGGAAGATACCGTGATTTTTATCAATTTGACGCTGATATTGTAGTAAGTTACTCCCTGATCAATGAAGTTGAATTTGCCAATATATATAATGATGTTTTTAATAAGCTGAAGCTGACTGGTTACAGGTTGCATATCAATAACCGCAAAGTGCTTAGAGGAATTATGGAAACCTGTGGCCTGGAAAATAACGAAAAGCAGATCCTTGTGATTATAGATAAAACAGACAAGATCGGTATTGACGGAGTAAAAAAAGAATTAGAGATCGAAGGAATTGCAGCCAAAACTGTTGAAAAGCTATTGAGTATTTATTCATATAACAATACAAATGATAAGGTTATAGATCATCTCAGATCGATACTTTCCAATTCACCAATTGGAATGGAAGGCGTTTCAGAGTTAGAATATGTATTCAACTTTATAAAAGGATCTTCTAATTCAGATCTTCAATCTAAAGTTACAATCGATCTTACATTAGCCCGGGGACTGGAATATTATACCGGAACCATATTTGAAGTAAAGGCTCCGCAAGAAGTTAAAATAGGAAGCATAGGCGGAGGTGGAAGATATGATGATTTGACAGGTCTCTTTGGAGTTCCAAATATTCCTGGTGTTGGGATCTCATTTGGAGTAGACCGTATTTATGATGTAATGGAAGAGTTGGATCTTTTTCCCAAAGAAGTAGGCGAGGAGATTAAGGTATTGTTTTTTAATATGGGTCTTAATGAAAGTAAAACAGCCTATAATTTACTACAACGGCTAAGACAAAAAAGCATTGGATCGGAAATATATCACGAGTCCGCTAAATTTGATAAACAATTCAAATACGCTGAAAAGAAAAAAATTCCTTATATAATTATTATAGGTTCAAAAGAATCAGAAGCAAGGACTTGCATTATAAAAGATATACGTAGTGGAGAACAAAAAGCAGTTCCATTCGATAATATATCCGATTTTTTGTTTATTTGACGTAATTAATTAACCGCTTATATGAAAATCTTTCAAAAACTATCTATTGTAGTCGCTCTGGTGTTTTTATTGGCTTCCTGTAAAAATGGAACCACAGGTTTATTGATACCGAAAGATGCCTCTATCGTTGTTACCATTAATAATTCCAGCCTTTCTTCAAAATTGAGCTGGAAGGATATTCGCCAATCAAGCTGGTTTCAGGATGCCTATAAGAATGAAAAAGATTCATTCACCCGGAAATTACTTGACAATCCGGATTCCTCTGGTGTCGATACCAAATCAAATTTTGCCTTCTTTATGCGCAACCAGGGAACGGGATCGTATATGGTATTCGAAG
>JBJMLT010000119.1:0-3942 GCA_045805165.1 Flavisolibacter sp. | reverse complement strand
CAAATCGTAAATCGTAAATAGTAAATAGTAAATTCTCTATTCCTCCCAATTCAGCGCTCCCTTTTTAATTATGTAAATGAATCCACATAGAAAGAAAGCAACAAACATAAGTACTGCCCAAAAACCGCTCCAACCCAATACCTTAAAATTAACCGCATAGGGATAAAAAAAGATTACCTCTACATCAAACAGAACGAACAGGATCGCTACTAAAAAGTATTTAATGGCAACAGGTTGTCTGGCGTCGCCATGACTTTCAATACCACTGGCAAAGGTTTGCAGCTTATCAGAAGTTTTTCTTTTTGGTCCTAGTAAATGCGTAACAACCATCAAAGTTCCTATCATTCCTCCCGCAAATAAAAATTGTAGAGCTACAGGTAAGTAACTTCCCGCACTATTCACATCCGTAACGGCCTTAGTAAGATTTGATTGGAGAAGATAAAACATAAGGTTTTCAAATAGGCACGCAAAAATAAGCTGTATATGCCAATTTCTGTAGTTATTATTTGATTATACGGCAAAGAAAAACCCCGGTAAACCGGGGATTTCACTTATTGTTAATTTAATTTATTTCCCTCTGGAGCTTTTAGGCTTTGTACCCGTTTTGGTTTTTGTGCCACTGGATGACGACTGCGTTCGGGTTGGTTGCCTGACAGGTGTTTCCAATGCCTTTAAAAAGTTTTGAAGACTGGCATTCGTGGGATCGAATTCCAATCCCTTCTTTAAGTACACAATGGCTGAATCCCTGTTCTTTTTAATATTGTTGTAATAAGCAGCCAAAGTAGAAGCAGCCTGTAAACCCTGACCTTTATATCTTATTTTATCCTTATCAGCAATGACTAGTGATTTCTCAAATTCAGGAACTACCAGACCTTGTTCCATTGTAGTATCGATTCGTGACAATGCCAAAGCACTCCAGTAATGTCCATAAATACTATCCGGGAAGGCTGATGCATAGGCTTTGAACAAGCTGTCAGCTCTTTGATAATTTCCTCCGAGATATGAATTCAACCCTATCTGGAATAATTCAGCAGGATTGGCATTGGAACCCCTTAATTTATACGATACCTCCTGTAATTGAGATTCCAGCGCACGATCACCAGTTTCGTGAGCATTTTTAATAGCCTCATTCAACATGATGATCTGCCTTTTCTGATCACTGTCAATTTGCACAGCTTTTATTACATCTGTACGAATAATATCCGGATTATTTTTACCGCAGGCGGTTGCATGCAACAAATAATCCTGTCCAACTACTTCTTCTTCTTTTACTTTAGTAAAGAATTGATTTACGGCTTCACAGGCTGCAGCAGTATCTTTCGAACCCAGGTAGCTGTATCCCAATAAACGGTATACACGTGGGTTAGGATTATTATTTGTCTGTGCAATAATATTTTTTGCAATGCTTATCGCTTCAGGAAATTTATTTTGAACCCATGCTGTCTGAGCTTTCAGATAATCATTTTCAACGCTGGGATCAGAACTGCTGATGTATTTGTTAGCAAAACTTTCTGCAGTGGGAAAATCCTTTTTATATAAAAGATTATAATAATAAAGTTGCTCGTAGGCTGGCGCAAACTTTGGATCAGCTGCTATCGCATTATTCAGGTTTTCTGTAACAATATCCCATGGGCCTGTGCCATAGATGGTTTGTGTTTTAAAAAGCATTGCTGTACGGTAGGCTGCTACGGCAAGAGATGGATTTAACTGCATGGCCTTTCTGTAATTTTGAACAGCCAGGCTTCCATCACGTTTTTTTCTATAGGCATTACCCAAAAGAAGATAGGTTTCGGAATTATTAGGATTGATCTGTGAAGATTCATTCAACTTCGTTATAGCATAATCCAGATCACCCTGCTTTTTAGAATCGGTATACGCGTCAATATTAGCACGGGCTACAGCATTCAAAATAGCTGGATCATTTCCTTTTCTGCCATGACTAACCGTAATAGCACTTTCAAACCGTTGCCTGGCTTCTGCACCCCTGTTTTCTATAAGATCAATTTCACCACGGCCAGCAAGTATTAATGGAGCATTTCCATTAGCTGCCAAAGCTTTGTCATAAATACTCTTGGCTCCGGCTATATCGTTTTTAGCTAATGCTACCTGTCCGCTCCAATAGATCGCATCCATATTATTCGGATTAGCAGCTATTAGCTTATCAAATATAGACTTGGCACTTTGATACCTTTCTGCATAATAATCATTAATTCCTTCCTGTACATTTTGAGCAAACGTTGTAATGGATAGGAAAGCAGCAATACTTAAGAAAATAGCTGATTTCTTCATTTTCATTTTTCTTTCTTTTAAGATTTCAAAATACTTCTTTTGGTTTACTATGTTCTTGTTAATCTTTATGTTATCATTTTTGAAGTTCGGCGTCGCGAACATAATTTGGTAATACTGAAGGCATAAGATAAGCCCTTCTGAATATCAATTGTCCACGCATAGATTCAAGAAAATGTCCGAACCCATGGCCCAGCCCCTGGTAATTTTCCTTAACTACATAAACCAAATCGCGTACCATCGGATAGCTTTTAGTATAGATGAATAATTGGGCAGGCTTTACATAATTATTCGTACTATCTGTACTTTCCATCCAGGCCACTTTAATTTTATTTAAATAAGCAACCTGTACGGGATCATCCTGATTACCAATCCAGCTATATCCAATAAACCCCACAGCATTAGGTGTTTTGGAGACATAATCAATTACCCCTGTGCTGCTTTGAGCAGCAACAACATTTGAGCCTAATTGTCCACCTTTTAAAACTGAATCGATCATAAAGCGGACCGTGCTGGTTTCTCTTACTCCGTCAAAAACAGGTATAACTTCATTTTTACTTTTACCGGATATCAGATCTCTTATTTCCTTCATGCTGAAAAAACTATCCTTAGCTGCAGGATTAATGATCACAGCCACCAGGTCTCTGGCAATCGTTCTATGATCAGGAACCACATGCACCGAATCGATCATAAATCTTTTTTCTGCTTCTGAATAACTGCGTGTGGCTATTACCATTCTCATGGAATCACTTTCAAAATCTCTAATGCAGGCAGCTTCAGGTTTATAATGGACAATTATATGCGCATCCGGATAGCTGGCTTCATATACTTCGATCTGTTGATCGATCACAGGCTTAAAAGACTCATCACATGAAATATGAATAGTTCCATTTTTAAAACTGTCTTTTGGAGTGGTTGTTTCCTTTGATCCACAGCCTGCTAATAAAAAAAGCATTAGCCAGTTCCTTGATCTCATCTATAATAATTCTTTTTATATCCTCTGTAAATTCTCCAGCATCCGTACAAAATAAATAGCACAGAAAGAATTTTAATATTCAGTTCCACTTTTCTGAAAATAAGAAGATAAGCACCTATCAATAACCAAAGCACACCCATTACATAATCAACAATGGCGCGGGTACGTCTTCCCTGTTTCATTTGTTCTTCCTGGAATTCTTCCAACATACATATGGTATTGGGGAAAGCAAATTAAAACTTTTTACTGTTCCGGCCCTATAAATGTAACTGGTTGCATAAACGAAACAGAAATCGGATGTCCGTTTTGAATTGCAGGATTCCATTTCGGCATTTTCTTTAATACTCGTATAACTTCATTATCATATTCAGTACCAGCCGAATTCACTATATCAAAATTTGTAACACTACCGTCGGCGGCTACCTGAAAACGGATGAGCACTGTCTTTTTTTCACCGGCTTCAATATCATCAGGAGTTTTCAGATACTTAGTTAAAAATCTTGACCATGCAGCCATGCCCCCGGGAAATTCAGGTTGCTTTTCTACAGGAGTAAATTCCTTACCATTGGTATTATCTTTCTTATCAGTTAGGTTGCTATTAGTATTTCCATTTAGTGTTCCGTTGGACTGACCTGTTCCTGGTAAACCGGATAATGGAATATTTTCAATAGATCTTATAT
>JBJMLT010000118.1:0-12454 GCA_045805165.1 Flavisolibacter sp. | reverse complement strand
TATACTACAAGTACAACGATTACTACCTATGCCAATAGTTCTTTTACTTTCGCTACGACGGTATCAATTTCTTCGCGGGTATTATATTTACTGAAGGAGAACCGAATAGTTACACAATTATTGTCTTTATTAAGAGCCTTCATTACATGAGAACCAACATCAGCACCACTACTACATGCACTGCCACCTGAAGTACAAATGTTTGCCATATCCAGGTTCATTAAAAGGAATTCTGCTTTTTCTGTTTTAGGAAAACAAACACTTAGAACAGTATATAATGATGTATCCAGGCAATTAAAATCAACCTCTTTAATATGCTTTCTTAATTCATCCGCCATATAGTGCTTCAGGCTCTCTATATATGCACTTGTCTTTTCATAATCACGCATTGCAATTTCCAAAGCTTTGGCAAACCCTACAATTCCATAGACATTCTCTGTACCTGCGCGCATATTTCTTTCCTGGCCTCCGCCAAAAATGAAAGGCTTTATGTTTACAGATTCATTTACATATAAAATGCCCACTCCTTTCGGGCCATGGAATTTATGACTTGCCGCAGATATAAAATGAACATTTATTTCACTCAGATTAATTGGATAGTGGCCAACAGTCTGTACACAATCTGAATGAAAAACAGCGTTGTATTTTTTACATATTTCACCAGCTTTTTTAATAGCCAATAGAATTCCTGTTTCATTATTCGCATGCATCAGGGTTACGAGGCAACGGTTACCGAGACTTTGCTGACTGGCCAGCTGATTTTCAAGATCAGTAAAATCTATATGGCCATCCTCTGTTAAACTTACAAAACTATAGGTCACTTTATCTCCATGACCATAATGCTCAACGGTATGAAGAACCGCATGATGCTCTATTGGTGAAGTTATAATATGTGTGCACCCCAGATCTCTAATAGAGGCAGCAATAGCTGTATTGTTGCTTTCAGTTCCTCCACTGGTGAAGAATATAGTTCCAGGCCTTACCCCTAAAATCTTTGCAACTGTTTTTCTTGAGTTTTCTATTGCCAGCCTTGTTTCCCTGCCATATGAATAAATGCTGGAAGGATTACCAAAGTGAGTTGAAAGGTAAGGCATCATGGCATCGAGAACTTCTGTATCCAATGCTGTAGTAGCAGCATTGTCGAAATAAATTCTTTCACATGTCTGCACTGAAGAAGAATTAAATGGCTTGTCTTTGATCTTTTCCATTTTATAGAGAACGTTGATTAAAACAATTACTATATATTATACTATATACCAGGCGAAGGTACACAAACAAATTTCCGGGTGCAAGGGTCTGATAGTCAATAGCGTGGGAACTTATATAAAGACTCAGGCAGAACATTCCTTTATATCCTGCATTAATCTTCTGGCGATATTATTGGCAGTGGTTTCAAAGTTACTTTCCGCATAAATACGAATAATCGGCTCTGTATTCGAAGTACGCAAATGAACCCAATCTGTATCAAATTCTATCTTCAATCCATCTTCGGTATTGATAGGATTGTTCTTGTATTTATTTTTAATCCTGTCAAATATGGCGCTTACATCCAATCCGTTTTCAAGCTCTATTTTGTTTTTGGAAATAAAGTAGTCAGGATAATTTCCACGGAATGATTTTAATCCTTTTTTAAATCCTGCAAAATGAGATAAGAATAATGCTATTCCAATTAAGGCGTCCCTTCCATAATGGAAATCCGGAACTATTATTCCACCATTACCTTCTCCACCAATTACGGCTTTTACTTTTTTCATCTTTTCAACCACATTCACCTCGCCAACAGCTGATGGAAAGTATTCACCACCATATTTCAGGGTAATTTCTTTCAGGGCTTTGGTGCTGCTCATGTTACTTACTGTATTGCCTGTATTGTTACTTAAAACATAATCGGCTACCGCTACCAATGTGTATTCTTCGCCAAACATGCTGCCATCTTCACAGACAAAACTTAAGCGATCTACATCGGGATCAACGGCTATTCCAAGATCGGCTTTCTGCTTAATTACTTCATTACTTAAGCCTCTTAGATTTTCAGGCAATGGTTCGGGATTATGAGCAAATTTTCCATTCACTTCTCCATTCAGTACAATAACTTCAGCTACACCCAATTGATTTAATAATTGGGGAACTATTAAAGCCCCGGATGAATTTATACAGTCAACAACTATTTTATATTCTTTACTTTCAATAGCCTTTTTGTTAATGAGAGGGTAATTCAGCACCATTTCAATGTGCCTATTGAGCCAGGAATTATCTTGCCTTACCTTACCCAACTTGTCTACCTGCGCAAATCCCAATTCTTCACTTTGTGCCCGGCTTAAAACTTCCATTCCTATTTTAGCATCAATAAATTCGCCTTTATGGTTTAAAAGTTTTAATGCATTCCATTCCTTAGGGTTGTGGCTAGCAGTAATTATAATACCACCGTCTGCCTTTTCCTGTTTGGTAGCTATTTCTACTGTAGGAGTTGTGGATAGTCCAAGATCAATAATATCCACACCCAAGCTAACTAAAGTATTAATGACCAACTGACTGATCATACCTCCGCTAATGCGACCATCTCTTCCAACTACAATTTTGGTAGGCTTAGATTTGTCTTCCCTTAATTCGGAAATAATATTGCCAAAAGAAGCAGTGAACTTAACTACATCAATAGCAGTTAGTGATTCTCCCGGGGTTCCGCCAATTGTTCCTCTTATTCCAGAAATACTCTTTATCAATGCCACGTACACAAAATTTTGGGTGGCAAAAATACGGTTTTAAGGCTGAAGCCTGACCTTACTACAGTAGCATATAGCGTTTACTTTTGTAAAAAATTGGTAATGTCAGTCAGGGAATGGTTTAAAGAATGGTTCAATTCTCCGTATTACCATAAACTATATTTTGAAAGGGATGAAAAAGAAGCTCAGCAGTTTATACAAAGATTAGTTGATCTTCTATCTCCTCAAAAAGAAGCAAGGATGCTGGACGTAGCTTGTGGCAGGGGAAGACATAGCAGGTTTTTAGCTTCTTTAGGATATGATGTAACAGGCATAGATATTTCTCCTGACAGCATTCAGTACGCGCAGCAATTTGAAGCCGAGAACCTGCATTTCTATCAGCATGATATGAGGTTGCCTTTCCGCATTAATTATTTCAATTATACATTTAATTTCTTTACCTCCTTTGGGTATTTTGCGACCCGAAGGGAGCATAATGATTCCATAAGAACAATGGTTAATTCATTACATGCGGGGGGAGTTCTGGTACTTGATTATTTGAATGTGCATTATGTAGAAGAGCGGCTGGTGCATAATGAAATTAAAAATATAAATGATACCAGCTATGAAATTCATCGCTGGCAGGATAATAAGCAATTCTGTAAAAAGATAATTATACATAATCCAACATTAGATGAGGCAAAAGAGTTTACAGAACATGTTGCCAAATTATACCTGGGAGATTTTATAGAAATGCTTTCTTTTTACAAAATGCAGATAATGGATGTATTTGGAGATTACTATTTGAATAAGTATGATCTGTATAAGATGCCGAGGATGGTGATTGTGGCGAGGAAAGGGGAAGGAAGTTAAAAGTTAAAAGTTAAAAGTTAAAAGTCGTGAATCGTCAATCGTCAATGATCGGGAATCGGGGGATCGTGAATAAGTCAATGCTAAGAGATGAAAGAGGAGAAAGAGACAAAAGAGAGAGGGATTAGCATTTTAATGTTAATGGATAGAGTTGAAATGGGTATTAGAAGGGTTATAGTTGGGGGTTTAATGAATATGTAATAGGTGGTAGTTAAATGATGAACGCTTTTAATGAGGAGTGTGAACGCTTTTAGTATGTGGTGTGGAGAAAAAGGTACTAGCTTCTAGCTGCTAGCTGCAAGATCGTGAATGATGAATGGTGAATGGTCAATGGTCAATGGTGAATGGTGAATGCTTTAATTCGGTTTGTTTTATAGGTTTTGGAATTCGTTGTTAACTTGTCAACTAGTCAACTAGTCAACTTGTTAACTTAAAAAAGAGCAAATCTACAGTTATTGGTTTTGACTTTTAAGTTTTGACTTATAAAAAAGGTCTCGACGAATGCGGCGCATTTGCCTGGTGGATAATTGATTTTATAGGTGCAGGCGAATGCGGCGCATTTGACGATTCATCATTTACAACGATCAGAATCCCTTTTTTTCTTTTGCTTTCTGCATTGGATTGATGCCTACCGATTGACCGCGCGTATTTTGCTTCATTTTAAATGCCTGGAACCGGCTAGGCTCTGTAGGAACATCGCCCCAAGTATTATTGCTTTCATTAATATCTGCCGTTTCACGCATAGGATCCAGTTTGATAGCTGTTACCTCTTTATCTTTCATAAAGAACTTAGTTACTTTATTTTCATTCAATCTCCATATTTGCGCAGGTATGCGATCAATTTCTTTTGTACCATCCTTGAATGTCCATTCAATAATGATGGGCATTACTAATCCACCTTTATTGCTAAAACTTAATTCGTAAAAATATTTATTGCCTAATTTTTCCCTGGTGGCTTCGTCTGCAGGTTCTACCTGGGAAGTTACAGGTGAAGAATATTTGGTACTGTCATATGGCTCCATTCCCCGATCGTATTTCCAGTAAAAATCCCTTAATGAAGTATCTACATCAGTCAAGAAATGAATATTCGGATCCTGCCTGTTCCTTATCTTAGAAACATCTTCGAATGAATTTACCTGAGGCTTTGCCAGTTGCGTTGTTATAACTGTATCCTTTAGTCTGGATGGAATTGGACCAGTGAGATCCGGCTTTGCATATTTAACAGAATCAAGAGAAATATCACAAACATCTGTACTATAAAACCAACCTCTCCAGAACCAGCTAAGGTCTTCACCGCTTGCATCCTGCAAGGTGCGGAAAAAGTCAGCGGGAGTTGGATGCTTGAACGCCCACCTTCTTGCGTATTCCTTAAAAGCATAATCGAATAACTCTCTGCCCATAATGGTTTCGCGAAGCATATTCAATCCGGTAGAAGGCTTGGAATAGGCATTTGGACCAAAGCCAACTATGTCCTCAGAATTCGTCATAATAGGTTCCAGCTGGTCTTTCGGCAATTTCATATAATCTGTAATTGTGAATGCAGGACCTCTTCTTGTAGGAAATTTATTATCAAATAATTCCTCTGTAAGGTATTCACAGAATGTATTGAGTCCTTCATCCATCCATGTCCACTGGCGTTCATCACTGTTTACGATCATTGGGAAAAAGTTATGTCCAACTTCATGGATCACAACTCCGAGCATTCCATATTTGGTTTGTTCACTATAAGTTCCATCCGGATTAGTTCTTCCGAAATTGAAACAGATCATTGGATATTCCATTCCATTAGCCGCCTCAACACTTTGAGCTACGGGGTAAGGATATGGAATTGTAAATTTTGAATAGGTTTTAATAGTATGCGCAACCACTTTGGTTGAATATTTACTGTATAATCCATAAGCTTCTTTACCATAATAGCTCATACACATAACCTTCTTCCCTTCCACTATGGCTGGCATGGCATCCCATACGAACTTGCGTGAAGATGTCCATGCGAAATCCCTGACATTTTCAGCTTTAAAGATCCAGGTCTTTGTTGCTTTGCTTTTTTGCTTTTCAGCCGCTTTAGCTTCATTAAGGGTAACAATTTCAATTGGCTCCTTAACTGTTTGCGCTTTTTGCCAGCGAGCATATTGGGTTGGATTAAGCACCTGTTGATAGTTCTGGCATTGGCCAGTTGCACCGACCACATGATCTGCCGGTACGGTCATCTGCACTTTAAAGTTTCCGAATGTAAGCGCGAATTCTCCCCTGCCAGTGAATTGATGGTTTTGCCATCCCTGGAAATCGGAATAAACGCATAAGCGAGGATACCATTGAGAAATAGTAAACAGATAATTTCCATCACCTGGAAAATATTCATAGCCTCCGCGACCGCCCAATGTCATCCTATCAGAAATATTATATGTCCAATCACAATTGAAAATAAACTTCTGGCCGGGTTTCAACGGTTGGGGAAGATCTATCCTCATCATTGTCTTATTAATAACATACGTGAGCGACTTACCAGTTGCATCTGTCAGCTTTAAGATCTTATCTCCGTAACCATTATCTTTTTTATTGTCTTCCATTACCTGTAATTGCTGAGTGCTGGTCTGCTTTGGAATAGAAGAACTATTCTGATAGTTGGCATTATTAACTGAACTATGTTCATTCTCGTCCAGTTGAATCCATAAATAAGTTAATACATCAGGAGAGTTATTATAATAGGTGACCACTTCGCTTCCGGTAAGCTTTAGCTTGCTTTCATCAAGAGATGCTTTTATATCATAATCGCATCTTTGCTGCCAGTATTTAGGACCGGGAGCTCCGCTAGCAGTACGATATTCATTAGGAGTAGGTAAAATTGTTCCAAGCTGTTCAAATTTATTGGCATGATTTGAACCTGGATTGTTTTGAATATTCTGGGCATTTACAGAAATGGTAAAGACTGTAATTGCCAATAAAAGAAAAAGATTCTTCATGTGTGTGTTATTTTACTAAGAGATATGGTTTGAAATCAGGATTAAATTAAACATTAGTATATAAAGGAATATAGATTCAGATTACAATAAAAGTGTTGCAATTTCCGCTATTTTTTCATTCAAAAAGCCACTGTCGTTTAATTCCCTGTTGAAAGTCAATGATTTTTTGGCTCTTTCGGGCCATCGTTGAACCGCCATTTGCATAGCTAAAGCGAAAACAGCTGAAGAAATAAAGATGACCCAATACCTTCTTTGAACCTTAAAAACATTTATAAATAACCCGCCTATCAATAAAATTATAAATACGATAAGTATCTGACCCAGTTCCAATCCAACGCTGAAGCTAAACATGGATAGGGCAAAGCTCTGATCCTGCGCAATGATCATTCTTAATGTATTAGCGAAAGCCAATCCATGAATAAGTCCAAAAAACAGCGCCAGGAAATAATTGATACGGATTGAGCGAGGATTAAAATCTTTTATAAACAGGTTACTGATCGCAGTGAAAACGATGGTACAAGGAATGAGGAATTCCACCCATGCTGAAGGGACCTCAATGATCCTTAATGTGCTTAGAGCCAGGGTTATTGAATGTCCAACAGTAAAGGCAGTAACGAGGATCAAAACCTGTTTCCAATCCTTTATGATATATATAGCAGAAAGAGCAGCAATAAAAAAAATATGGTCGAGCGCTTCAATATTGATGATATGCCCCCAACCAATCTTAAAATAAAAAAGAAAATCATTCATGTAACCGTAAACCTTTAACCTTTTATAGGATTGGAGGTTGAAAATAATTCAGACTTTTGTTAACAGAAAAATTAATTTCTGATGACAGGTCAACTATTACAATTCCTTATCTATTCTTTAATTACACTTTCAGGTACAAAAGGAAGCATAAATGCAACACCTGTGAGCAGGATGCATCCATTTTACATAAGCGTTACCGAAGTGAATGAAAATACAAAAGAAAAAACATTAGAAATAAGCTGCAAGCTATTTGCTGATGATCTTGAGCAAACGTTGAACAGGAATTACAAGACAGCCATGGATATATCTGCAGAAAAATATAAGGTGGCAGCTGACAAGCTGATCCCAGATTATATAAACCGACACCTTTCATTAACCGTAAATGGAAGGCCGTCCAAGCTTAATTATATAGGCTTTGAAAAAGATAAGGAATCGGTGTATTGTTATTTTCAGATAGACCAGGTAAGCTCTATCAAGCGAATAGACATATCAAATAGCTTGTTACATGATTTTAATACTTCGGAGATCAATATCATGCATATAACAGTTAACGGGCATCGCCAAAGCACCAAGCTTGATTATCCTAATACACAGGCAAACTTTATATTTTAGAACGATCGCTGATCTCTGATCTCGGATCGCTGATCTCGGATCTCGGATCGCTGATTGCTGATCGCTGATCTGCTGATTCCAATTTCAAATAGTAACTTCGGTTCATGCGTAAATTGGTTTTAAGCTTTTGTTTAGTTTTTTCTATTTTTTCTTATGGTCAATATGATTCTGCTTTAAATAATTATACAGTAGATTCAGGTTATTTTACATCTTTTGACCATACCAAAATCTATTACGAAAAAAGAGGAACCGGTGAACCTGTAGTATTAATCCATGGATTTATTCAAAATGGGGAATCGTGGAAAAGGCTTTCCATATTATCGGAACTATTAAAAAACGGATTCGAGGTAATTACACTGGATCTAAGAGGCAATGGCCGTTCAGATAGAAAATTAAATGAGAGCGCTTATGCAGGAGATGCTGAAGCAAGAGACATTATCGGATTATCCCGTTATCTGCATTTAGGAAAATATGATATTATTGGTTATTCCAGAGGCTCCATAATTGCAGCACGCCTACTTATCAAAGACAGAAAAATAAAAAAGGCCGTACTGGGTGGAATGGGAACCGGATTTACAAATCCGCAATGGCCCCGAAGAATTATGTTCTATGAAGCATTAATGGGAAAGCCAACAAAAGAGCTGGAAGGAGCAATGAAATATGTAAGGCAACAAGGATTAGATACTTTGCAACTTGCTTACATGCAAAAATACCAGCCTTCAACCTCTCCCGATGAACTTAGCAAGATAAAGAAACAGGTCCTGGTAATTTGTGGTGATAAAGATGAGGACAATGGCTCCGCAGCCGCTTTAGCTAAAATGATACATTCTTCAGTTCTGGTTATTGTTCCGGGCGATCATGGCGGTGCGCCAAAAAGCAAGGAATTTTCGGAAGCAGTTGTGTCATTCTTGAAATAAAAATCAGAGATCAGCAAATCAGACATCAGCGATATTATACATCGGCCATTTTTTCTTCTTCCTTTTTTTCTTTCAGAATTACAAGCACCTTATCTATGCGGTGACCATCCATATCCAGAACTTCAAAGCTGAAGTCGCGCCATTTCAATTTTTCACCAGCGGATGGGATCCGTTCCAATTCATGAAGTATGCATCCCGCCAAAGTATCAAATTGATGCTCTTCTTCATTGAGCCAATCTGTTCTATTGAAATAGCTTAGAAAATCATAAAAAGGGATCTGCGCATCTATTAAAAAGCTTCCATCCTCCCTTTTCAGTATTTCATATCCTTCTTCATCACTTGCTTCGGCTATTTCACCAACTATAGCTTCCAATATATCGTTCAGAGTGATCATTCCCTGCAAGCTTCCATACTCATCTACTATAAAACAGGAATGCATTTTAGATTCTTTAAACCGCTCCATTACCTGAAACGCCGTAATATTTTCGGGAACAAATAAGGCAGGCTTCATAAGATCCTTAAACAGCGTAAAATCGTCTGATACATAAAGATCTTTTATAGAAACAAAGCCTTTTATATTATCGATCTCACCATCACAAATCGGATAAATGGAATGAGGCTGAGCGAAAATCTTCCCGCGTATCTTTTCTTCATTATCGTTGATATCAAACCATATAATATCACTGCGATGCGTCATTAAAGAAGTTATGTTCCTATCACTTAAATGAAAGATCCTTTCTATAATTTCCTTTTCTTCTTCTTCAATAGTACCTGATTCTGTTCCTTCCGAAATAATGGCCTTAATTTCTTCTTCCGTTACAGTTTCATCCTTTTTTTTATTAATGTTAAAGACGGTAAAGAAAAGATTACTTGTTTTATTCAATATCCAAACAATAGGGTGAGTGAACTTTGCAAATGACCGCATAGGTCCGGCCACATATTTAGCAATCCTTTCAGCATTAAGCAATCCAATCCGCTTAGGAATAAGCTCACCAAAAACTATGGATAAAAATGTAACAAAAATAACAATGATAGTAGTTGAAACTGTTCCGGCATATGGCCTTAAAAAATCGATCTTTTCTATGTAAGGCTTAAGGTACACTGCGAATTTTTCACCCGAGTACACACCTGTAAGTATAGCGATGAGGGTTATACCGATTTGAGCTGCAGAGAGAAATATTTCCGGATTATTGGAAAGCTTTAATGCAGAGCCAGCTTTATAATCACCTTTTTCCGCCATGGCTTCCAGCCGAGGCTTTCGGGCAGAAACAAGCGCAATTTCTGACATTACAAAAAGACCATTCAAAAAGATCAAACCAAGCAATATTACAAGAGCCATTTCATGTATGATTTTCCAGGACCAAAATTCCTGCTTTTTTATTATAGATACTACCCATAATTGTGCCTATCAGTAATCTCGCCCAGGAGGCTGTAAGGATAAGAAGCAGATAGCGAGCTATAAAAGTAATTAAATTAAATTTGAAGCTTTCATGAAAACAACAATGCAACAATTACCGAAGACTGTAAAATGGATCGCTGCAACCGTACTCATTTTTTTTGTTTTACTCAGTATATTCCGCTTTCTTTTTTTTATTGAATATAAGCCAGGCAGTTATTCTTTTCCTTCATCTGCTTTCCTTATGGGTGCAAGAATTGATCTGCGCTCCGTTTGTATACTTGGATTATTGATGACCTTATTGACAGCATTCCCTGCATTGAATCCATTTAAAAACAGAGGCTCTTCCATCTTTTGGAACATTTTTCTTTCTTTCTTATTCGCTGTAGCGCTCTTTTTTTATATAGTTGATTTTTTTCATTATGATTATTTACATCAGAGGTTAAATGCCTCGGTATTGAATTACCTGAAAGATGCAGCCATTTCGCTTAACATGGTATGGCAAACTTACCCGGTTATTAAAATGATTCTTTTACTAGTGGTACTACTGGTCATTATATCTTTCATTTTTTCCAGAATACTAAAAAGAATGCAAGGGAAACCGGAATATAAAAAAAGGTATTCCTGGGTGTCTTATACAGCATTCATTATTTTGCTTTTAGCAGGCACCTGGGGGAGTTTGGGACAATTCCCGCTGCGATGGAGCAATGTTTATACTCTTGGTGATTCATTTAAGTCACAACTGGCACTTAATCCTTTTCAAAGCTTTTTCAGTACTCTTTCATTTAAGAATTCCACCTATGATGCAACCAAGGTGAAACAATATTATCCATTAATGTCAAATTACCTGGGCATTCAGCATCCCGACAGCGCCCAATTAAACTTTGAAAGAAACTTTATACCTGATACAACAAATACCAACAAGCCGAATGTGGTATTAGTGATCTGCGAAAGCTTCAGTGCATATAAAAGCAGCATGTGGGGGAATCCATTAAAAACAACTCCATTCTTTGATAGTTTATGTAACACAGGAATTTTTTTTGATCACTGCTTTACTCCCAGCTATGGTACAGCAAGAGGAGTCTGGGCTACCATAACAGGAATTCCGGATGTTGAATTTCCAAGCACAGCAAGCCGTAATCCATCTATTGTTGATCAAAGGACCATAATAAATGCATTTACAGGCTATGATAAATTTTATTTTTTAGGCGGGAATGCTAACTGGGCCAATATCCGTGGACTTTTGAAAAATAATATTTACGGATTAAAGCTTTATGAGCAGGATGATTACCAGGAAAAACAAATAGATGTATGGGGAGTAAGCGATAAAAACCTGTTTATGGAAGCCAATCGTATCCTATCCAAACAACAAAAGCCATTTTTTGCCATTATTCAAACTGCAGATAACCACAGGCCCTATACGATACCTAAAGAGGACCTTGGTGAATTTAAAAAGCTGGAGCTTCCGGTTGATACATTAAAGAAATATGGGTTTTTTAGCAATGACGAATTCAATGCATTCCGATACACTGATTTTTCTTATAGAAAGTTCATTGAGGCCGCAAGGAATTCTGCTTATTTCAAAAATACCGTATTTGTTTTTGTTGGCGATCATGGAATCCGGGGAGACGCCGGTACTATGTTTCCAAAAGCATGGACAGAAGAAGCATTGACAACAGTACATGTTCCCTTACTGTTTTATTCACCTTCTTTGCTTTCACCTGAACGTAATAATAATATATGCTCGCAACTTGATATTTTACCTTCAGTGGCAGGGTTGCTTAAAATACCTTTTAGTAATAATGCAATGGGCAGAAATCTTTTTGATCCATCATTAAAAAAGGACAGGTTCAGGTATTCCAGTGCCTTTATTATTGATCCTGACGAGAAAAAGATCGGAATTGTTGATGACAATTATTATTTACGCAAAATGACAACCAAGGGAACCACTGAACTGGTTTCCATAAAAGACAATAACACTATAGAACCAGGGAGAGTACGGGATAGTGTAACCGCAAAGCTCAGCACTCTATGTGATGCTTATTACCAAACCGCACGTTATTTACTGTATCACAATAAAAAAGGGAATTGATATTTACATTAATTCCGTCTACTTGGAAACCTTTTACAATGTTGCAACCTCATTCCAATTTTTCAAAACTCAGATTAAATTAGTTCTTTTGCATTCTTACGGGGTCAAAACACCTGGTTTTCAATGCTGTTAAGATTAAAACTTCCTAAAACATT
>JBJMLT010000117.1:0-3131 GCA_045805165.1 Flavisolibacter sp. | reverse complement strand
TGCCAGTTGTTGATGTCAACCATATCATCAATAATATCACTGAATTTTAAAGCAACGGATTTATTTAAGAAAAACCGCTCGTTATATAATACCGGAACTTCAATGCCTAATGTGCAAAGAGTAACAAGGAATTCTCTATGTTCTATTTCATTGAATGCTGTATCTATAATAATAACATCAAAATTCTTTATCTCTCCGGATTCAATTTTAGATTCAGCTTCAGAATAACTTTCAGTAAAAAATGCTTTGTTGAAAATGGAATTTAAAAAATCAATGTTTGCCTCTGTTTTTCCTATGTATAACAATGAGTAGCTGGTTTTAATTACAGGTCCGTTTTCCACCCGCACATATTGCCGGGCGCCTGTAAGTGGTCTGTTTAAAATGCTTTCAATTTGCATAAAGTAAGATTTTTAAAGTTTAGCTTAATGAATTCATGGAACTATAGGAATTTATAGTACTATTCACTGCAGCTATTATATCCATGGGGTTAAAGGGCTTAAAAAATATATCATCAATTCCATACTCGTAGCATTTCTGCCTTATGGAATCATCATTTTCTGTAGTAAGTACCAAAAGGGGTAAAGTGTACAGTCTGCTTGTTTTAATATGCTCAATAAAATCCCAGCATTCTTGTGGATGATAATCTACATCTACAATAAGCAGTTCAATTTTTTTATTGGTTCTAAGCTGGTACATTCCCTGGTAAATATTCTCCACAGGTAAAAACTGGAATTCACGTTCAAAAAGGGTGCGCAATAAATAATTCATTGCTTTGTTGCCGTTGATGCTCAAGATACTTTTACTCATAGTACAATAGGGTTGACTTTTCCTTTCTCATAATCGGTTAATAATTCTACTGGACCAGGAATTTCAGTAAATAGGAATGGATTTACTCGTTTATTCAGGCACAAGCAATAGTTTATGGTAAGGACATTACCCTGGAAATTTCAAAAAGGATTTGAACGACTGATTCTAGGAAAATTGGGGAAGAAAGGTCTTCAAAGGTATTATTGGGGATATCAGTAGGACTGTATTTAGAATTTGTGCTTAAAAGTAAATTAATTATTCATAATTATCAATTTTTTTAATGTTACCGAATTACTACTAAATTTAATTCCAAATAGCAGCCCTCCTATTCTATACAAATTTGTTGCCGGGCTTGTAACTTTATTTATTATATTTATTCTTCCTTGTTTCTCCGAATCTCCAATATCTCTATATAAATATCATTCCCGACCCCTCCGTATAACGCTGTGAACCTGATTCTTATCCTCTCCTAAACCGCCATTCCATTCCTATTTGGCTATTCCCATTTTTATCACAGGTTTAAATAATTGCGTACTAACCATACACTCAACTCTAAATAAGTATTGCTTATGAAACTTTTCTACTCTATCATCAAAACATCCCTCGTTTTAGTTGGCTTCTTTTTTTCAGTATCAGTAAAATCACAGGCACTTTTTACGGAAACATTTCCAAATGCAGCTAATACCGGTTTTGGAGTAGGACCAGGTAGCTTTACAACAAATCAAGACCAGGGAACATATACAGTTTCTGCGCCTGCCCCAAGTGGTGCTTATGCTACAGGAGCAGTTACAGGACCTCCTGCATTATCAGGACCAAATAGTTTAGTATTAGCAAATTATGTAAATCCAACACCTGATATAGCATATGTTGAAGTTGCATCACCCGTTTTTGATTTGTCTTCCTATAATGGAGCTGGAAGTAATGTAAATTTTGGATTTTGGATCAATACATCCGCTATTGATGGTTCCAATACATGCTTAACTTATAGACTTCAATATTATAATGGCACATCTTATTTTACGGCATGGCAGCAAACGGCAGCAGATTTAGTTACAGCATATGGGAATACTGGTTGGCATCAGGTAACATTGAGCATCCCCAATGCAGATCTTACATCAACTTTTAGTTATGTATTGGATGGATTTAATGATATAAATAGTTGTTTTGGTTCAGATCAATTTCTTTATATTGATGATATACAAATTGTAAATGGTAATTTTCCCTTACCTGTTGAAATAATATCATTCAATGGTATATATAATAATAACATAGCAACACTTAATTGGACTGTTGAAGAATCAAGCATATTAACTTACACCATTGAAAGAAGTTCTGATGGTAGAACCTTCCAACCTCTTACTTCTATAAAAGCACAAAACAAAGGCATCAAAACAGATTATACTTATTCCGATAATTTAAGCTCATTTAATTATCCAAATGCCTTTTATCGCTTGGCTATACAGGAAGCAACTGGATACAAACACTTTAGTGAAATATTAAATTTAAAATTAAGATCAACAGGAGCATTTACAATGTTAAGCCCAAATCCGGCTCATTCATATGTTAACATGGCTCTTGTCGCCAACTCGAATTCCACAGCTATAATAGAAATTTATAATGTTGCAGGACAAAAAGCTTTAGAACAAAGAGTAAGTCTTGCCAAAGGAATGAATACCATTCAATTGAATAAGCTCAATCAGCTTGGCAAAGGCATGTACTTAATTAAAACAATTACGGACGGTAAGATCCAAACCTCAAAATTGATTATCAATTAAGCAAGGAACAAAAACCAACAGCCAGCCCCGCATAAGCGGGGCTTTTTTGCAATTACTTAATTGACAGTTTAAAAAGGAATTCTATCGCCAATAAAAATTTTCGGTATAATTGTCTTGGAGTATATAACTAGCAGCTAGTAGCTTCTTTCTTCCTAAACTTCTTCTGGAAATAATGCTGCAATTGTATCCATTGGTAAAAACATTTTCCCACTATCTGAAATAAGAATAAACCCATATCTGAGGTAAAATTTTACAGCTTCTTCATCCAAAGGATCTACCACCACAGCCATTGAACCAACAAACTTTGAAGATTTAAATGCTCTTTTTAATGCATCAAGTAAAAGTAATTCGCCTTGTCTCTGACCTTGGTAATTTGATGCAATAGCCAATCTTCCTAATAATATTACAGGCAAATCTTGATATGAGGGAGGTAATTTTTTTGCTATTGTTTCTGGTAACCATTTCTTTTCTATTGATGAACTTGAAAGTGTATAATACCCTTTTACTCTATTGTCATTATCAGGTAGAATAAAACAAACAGAAAGTCTT
>JBJMLT010000116.1:0-20072 GCA_045805165.1 Flavisolibacter sp. | reverse complement strand
CAAATGGAAATGTTCCAAAGTCTATATCCAACATGCTGCCCTGCGCTCCTTCTGCCAAAACCTTTTTACCACTTGCCAGCTTCTGGTTAATGAAATATTCCCCATTTACAATATTGAGTGTTTTCAGAAATTCTATAGCCTCAAAGAATTCTTCTTCCCAGATGGAAATATCCTCATTGAAATGATAATTATCCAATAATTTCTGATGCTTAAGACGAAGCTTTATATAGGATGTGGTGAAGCTTTTATTGAGAAGATCACCCACACGCAAGCCATTTCTTCCTGTTTTATCCATATAGGCAGGGCCAATACCTTTAAGTGTAGAACCAATTTTTTCCGTTCCCTTAGACAGTTCTGCAGCTTTATCCAATGCCCGATGCGTAGGAAGAATTAAATGAGTTCGTTCAGAAATAAACAGGTTCCTTTTAAGGTCTATGCCAAAAGAAGCTACAGTTTCAGATTCCTTGCGCAGAATAACCGGATCAAGAACTACACCGTTACCGATGAGGTTAATTGTTTTTTCATGGAATACACCAGAGGGTATCTGGTGCAATACTATTTTTTTATTCTCAGGACCTACATACAAGGTATGGCCTGCATTAGGCCCTCCCTGAAACCGTGCAATTATATCATATTGAGAGGCAAAATAATCTACAATCTTTCCTTTTCCTTCGTCTCCCCATTGCAGACCCAAAATTACATCGACCATGAAGTTGTGTTTGTGACGGGGGCAAAAGTAATGCTAAGAGACAAAAGGAATAAAAAAGAGATAAGGAGATTTGAAAATTTAAAGCCCCGGTGAATTATCCTTAATCAAATAAACAGTTTGACGGATTAAAAAATAACATGTTGAAAAGAGCTATTCAGTCTCGAAGCGTTCGACCGAATGAATGCCGTTGAGGTTTTTTAAGCGGAGAACCAGCTCATCCAGCTCTTCTTTGTCGTGCACAAATAATTTAATGGTTCCTTCAAAAACACCTTCTTTGGATTCAATTGTAATTGCAGAAATATTAATTCTGAGATCTCCACTTATAATTGTTGTGATCTTATTTACCACCCCTACATCATCCATTCCTATGATCCTAAGTCCTGTAAGGAATGAAATCTCTTTATTCTTAGCCCATTTGGTCTTTACAATGCGGTGGCCATAATTGGCGAGTAATTTAGCTGCATTCGGACAATTTGTCCTGTGAATGGTTAATCCTTTACCTGTAGTAACAAATCCAAACACATCATCACCAGGGATTGGCTTACAGCAATTGGCCAGAGTATACATAATTCTATCACTGCTTTCGCCAAATATTATGAGCTCAGTTTCTTTTTTTGGAATTCCGTGATAAGATATACTTTCTTGCTTTATATCCGGAATACGAAGTGGTCTGGGAGATTCCAGCCTGTCTCCAAAAATCTTAAACTCTTTAAGTTCTTTAAGATCAATATTTTTAATTGCAACCTGATAATACAGATCAAGGGGTGAGCTTAATTTATAAAAGGTGACCAATTCATCAATATTGTGCTGACTGAAGCCTGCACCCATCCCTTCCAATTTTCTTTGGACCGTATACTTTCCTTCTTCCGCAACAATTTTTTTCTCTTCTTTTAAAGAGTCCTTGATCTTGCTTCTTGCCTTGGCAGTTAAAACAAAATTCAACCAGTCTTCAGAAGGCTTTTGCTTGTTAGATGATATAATTTCCACCTGATCTCCACTTCTTAGCTTATGACTTATTGGTACCAGCTTATGATTTACTTTAGCCCCTATACATTTTGTTCCTACTTCACTGTGCACTGCAAAGGCAAAATCCAATGCGGTAGCACCAACCGGTAACATTTTTACATCGCCCTTAGGTGTATAGATATAAATTTCCTCAGCCAGAAAGCTCCTTTTGAAATCGTGGAGGAAGTCTACCGAATCTACATCCTGATTCGTTATTACTTCCCTTATCTGACTAAACCATTGATCAAACCTACTTTCATCAGAAGCCCCCTCTTTATATTTCCAGTGGGCAGCCAAGCCTTTTTCAGCTATTTCATTCATTCTTTTGGTTCTGATCTGAACTTCGACCCATTTACCCTGCGGACCCATTACAGTAGTATGCAGAGCTTCATATCCGTTACTTTTAGGATTGCTTAGCCAGTCACGTAAACGTTCTGGAGACGGGGTATATTCATCAGTGATCATTGAATATACTTTCCAACAATCTTCCTTTTCTTTTTCAGGTGAAGAATTGACAATGATACGTATGGCAAAAAGGTCGTACACCTCTTCAAAAGTGACACCTTTCTTTTTCATTTTATTCCATATGGAATGAATGCTTTTAGGTCTGCCATAGATTTCAAAATCCAGTTCTGCTTTTTCCAGCTTATCCTGTAAAGGCTTAATAAATTCATTAATATATCGTGTGCGCTCTCTCTTTGTTTCAGCCAGCTTTCGTGCAATTTCTTTATAAGTGCCTGGCTCCAGGTATTTCATTGCCAGGTCTTCAAGCTCGGTCTTGATACTATATAAACCCATTCTGTGCGCCAGCGGAGCATAAACATATACAGTTTCTGAAGAGATCCTAAGTTGTTTTTCCGACTTCATGCTGTCGAGTGTACGCATATTATGAAGCCGGTCGGCCAGCTTGATCAATATAACCCTGGGGTCATCTGTAAGCGTAAGTAAGATCTTTCTGAAATTTTCTGCCTGCTGAGAAGCGTTTACATCAATAACATTGGAAATTTTGGTAAGTCCATCAACGATCTTGGCGATCTCGCCTCCGAAATCTCTTGCAACATCATCCAGGGAAATATCTGTATCCTCAACCGTATCATGTAAAAGAGAGCAAATGGTGGAGCGAACACCCAGACCTATTTCCTCTACACAGATCTGTGCTACCGCCAAAGGATGAAGAATATAAGGCTCTCCACTTTTACGTCTGGTAGTTTTATGAGCATCGGCAGCCATTTCAAAGGCATGACGTATAAGTTTTCTATCTCCTGGCTTGATCCTGGATTTCAATGCGCGTAAAAGGGATCGGTATTCCCTGAGAATCAATTTCTTCTCCTGCTCTTCATTTAAATTATATTTCGGTATCTGCGCTACGGTTTCCATGGAATACGAATTTACTGATTTTGAGGGGGGAAGTCAAAAGTCAAAAGTCAAAACCTAAAAGTTAAAAGTTAAAAATGCATTTCTTAAATGTTGAAAACCTTACTTTTGCACCCCAAGAATTTTAAGCGGGTGTGGCGAAATTGGTAGACGTATCAGACTTAGGATCTGACGCCGCGAGGCATGGGGGTTCGAGTCCCTCCACCCGCACATAGGAATATTGAACAAGGAATATTGAATTATGAATTACTTCACTTCAATATTCCTTGTTCTTTATTCATTATTCGAATGTTTGTATTAAATTTTAAGTGTTATGGCAACAGTTACCAGGGAGCCTATTAGCTCGTTACATGAAAAAATAAATGTTACTATAAGTAAAGAAGACTATCTGCCTTCTTTTCAAAAATCACTAAAGGATTATTCCAAAAAGGCCAATATCCCTGGTTTTAGAAAGGGGATGGTACCATCAGGATTGATCAAAAAAATGTATGGAAGGGACCTGTTTGTTGACGAAGTTTTAAAGACAGTTGACAAGGAAGTTTTCCAATATCTTGAAAATGAAAAGCTGGACATATTTGCTCAGCCTTTACCTATGGAAATGAACCTGGGACAATTGGATGTAAACAATCCTAATAACTATACTTTCAGTTTTGAAGTAGGCAGAAAGCCAGAATTTGAACTGGCTGATCTTTCTAAAGAAAAGATCAAAAGATACAATGTGACAATAACAGATGAAATGATAAGCGAAGAGGTAGAAAGATTACGTACCCGTTATGGAAATATGACCGAACCTGAAGCTGTTAACGCAGATGAAAATGTATTAAATGTAACCTTTATAGAAACTGATGCTGAAGGGAATGAAATTGAAGGAGGTATTCGAAAAGATAATTCTCTGCTGGTAAAATACTTCAAAGAGCCGTTTAGAAAGGAATTGCAAGGGAAAAAGAAAGAAGATACCATTCAATTAAAGCTTGATGATGCATTTGATACAAAAGAAAAAGAATGGATTGTTAATGATCTTGGTTTAGATAGTTCTACTGATAAGTATTTTAAATTAATGATCACAAAAGTTGGGTTGATCGAACCAAGAGAATTAAATGAAGAATTTTTCAAGCAACTGTTCCCCAATGAAGAAATTAAAACAGAAGATGAGTTTAAGGAAAGGATTAAAAAAGATCTTCAAAAGCAATGGGATGCAGAAAGCAAGAATCAACTTCAGCATAGTCTGTATCATATATTGATAGATCATACCAATATTGAATTTCCGAAAGAGTTCCTGAAGCATTGGTTGAAGTCGCAAACTGAAAATAAGCAACCAAAGTCTGATGAAGAAGTAGAACATGAATTTCCTGTATTCATTAATCAACTGAAATGGACTTTGATCACTGACAAATTAATACAGCAAAATAACATTCAGGTACAGCAGGATGAATTGCGTGAGTTTGCAAAGCAACAATTATTAGGTTATATGGGAATGGCTGCTACTATGGATGATGAGCAACAGTGGGTAAGGGATTATATTGACAGAATGATGAAGGACAGAAAGTATGTTGAGGATGCTTATAACCGTTTACAAACGCAAAAATTATTTGACCTTCTTGAAACGCAGATCAATGCATAAGAAGTACCGGTAAGCAAGGAGGAATTTGTTAAGATGAATGAGACACATCAGCATCATCATCATTAGTATTGCAGATTAGTGATGGCAGATTGAGGGGTAGTATTAGATAGTTTAAAAATATTTTTTCAAGGGAGTTAATCGCTCCCTTTTTATTTAACACAGGAATGACTGAGAAATAAGAAAAATCTGAAATCGTAAATCTGAACTCTGAAATCGAATGGCATTTTGTCTGTTTTTTCTCCAAGCACGGTATTTGATATGTCAAATCACTTAATTTGCTTATAAATCTAATAAAGACGATATGAGTTATTCTTCAGAATTTGAAAAATATGCTGTCAGGCACCAAGGAATATCAAGTAATACTTTAAATAGCTACAATAAGTATGTTGTTACTGCACTAACTCCTAATATTATTGAAGAAAGGCCAATGAATGTGGCTGTAATGGATGTTTATAGCCGTTTAATGATGGACAGGATCATTTTTCTTGGCTATCCGATCAATGATGAGGTGGCTAATATAGTAACAGCCCAGTTATTATTCCTGGATTCGACTGACCGCACAAGAGACATTAATATGTACATTAACTCACCAGGTGGTAGTGTATATGCCGGACTTGGAGTTTATGATACTATGCAATATGTTAGTCCTGATGTTGCTACTATTTGCATTGGCATGGCTGCCTCTATGGGAAGCGTTTTACTTGCGGCAGGCACTCATGGCAAAAGAGCAGCACTGAAACATGCAAGAATCATGATGCATCAGCCAAGTGGCGCTATTGGCGGACAAGCAACAGATATTGAGATCACAGTAAAAGAAATCCGTAAGCTAAAAAGAGAACTTTATGATATAGTTTGTCATCACTCTAATAAATCATCCGACCAGGTTGAAGCAGATTTTGACAGGGATTACTGGATGACTGCAATAGAGGCAAAGGATTACGGACTCGTAGATGAAGTTTTATTAGTTAATCCTAGAAAGGAAAAAAAAGCAGAAACAAAATAATTAAATAAAAAATTAATTAAGATGAGCTTTGAAGATTTGAAATACAGACCATTTCATGTAATGCAACCGAAGCCGCAACCACAGCCAGATCCCAGTGTACCGGATGAACCGGAAGAGCCGGATGAAGAGAAAGAAGAAAGGGCGCAATTAGATACTCAAATGCTTTATAAAAAGCTGGAAAAATATTTCTTTCAATCAAGAAGCATTTATTTGTGGGGAATTGTAGATGATAAATCTGCTAAAGTCATTGTAACGAAGCTGATGTTGCTTGAAGCAGATAAACCAGGAGATGAAATTAAATTTTTTATAAGCAGCCCGGGAGGTTCAGTAACGAGTGGAATGGTCATCTATGATACGATGAGAATGATAAAAAGTCCGGTTAGTACTATATGCATGGGCCTTGCAGCTTCCATGGGAAGTATATTACTAAGTGGAGGGACTAAAGGAAAGAGAATGATATTCCCTAATGGCGAAGTAATGATACACCAGCCATCATTAGGTGGTCATATTCAGGGAGTTAGTGCGGATATGGAGATCCATGCCGAGCAAATATTAAGAACAAAAGAAATGGGTGCAAAACTACTTGCAGATAATACGGGTCAATCCATCGAAAGAATACGCAAGGATTTTGAGAGAGATTACTGGATGGATGCTCAAAAGGCAATAGAATACGGCATTGTGGATAAAATTATCGATAAACTATACTAACGGTTTCCTAAAACCAGTTTGAAAACCGTTGATACCCAACGGTTTTTTTTATTTTTGTTTAAGGAATGCAGCTTTTATCATTTAAAAGCGTTCTATTTAGTACCAGAATCAATTAAATGGCAAAAAATATACTACACTGTTCTTTCTGTGGCCGAAGCCGTGATGAGGTGAAAATACTTATTGCCGGCCAGGAAGGACATATTTGTGAGAATTGCGTTGAACATGCGAGAGAGATCATTGATCAGGAGTTGATGGTGCGTGACGAAAAGACATCTGGCAATGCTACTTTCAAGCTAACTGTAAAGAAACCGGTTGAAGTAAAAAAATTCCTTGATGAATATGTGATCGGTCAAGATGAAGCGAAAAAGGTTTTATCTGTGGCTGTGTATAATCATTACAAGCGTCTTCAGTATAAATCATCTGATGTATTGAAAGATGATATTGAAATTGAAAAAAGCAATATCGTAATGGTTGGTGAAACAGGAACAGGTAAAACACTTCTTGCCAAGACCATTGCCAAGCTATTGAATGTACCATTTACAATAGTTGATGCTACTGTTTTTACTGAAGCTGGTTATGTGGGAGAAGATGTTGAAAGTATTTTAACACGCCTGCTGCAGGTATGTAACTATGATGTAGCTGCTGCAGAAAGGGGAATTGTTTATATAGATGAAATAGATAAAATTGCAAGAAAAAGTGATAATCCTTCAATTACACGCGATGTAAGTGGTGAAGGTGTTCAGCAGGGCATGTTGAAATTGTTAGAAGGAACAGACGTTTTAGTTCCTCCACAAGGTGGAAGGAAACATCCTGAACAAAAGCTTATAAAGATCAATACCCAAAATATATTATTTATCTGTGGCGGCGCTTTTGATGGTATTGATAAGATCATAGCCAGACGTGTTCAAACAAATACTATAGGCTTTAATGTTGACAAGGTCATGCAGGAAACAATGAAAAAAAATCTGCTACGCTATGTAAATGCGACTGACCTTAAAGCATTTGGATTGATCCCGGAATTATTAGGACGTTTACCTGTGGTCACTCATCTCGATCCTTTAGACACAGAAACGTTAAGAGCTATTTTAACAGAACCAAAGAATGCATTAATTAAACAATACATAAGGCTTTTTGAATTAGAAGGAATCAAATTAACCATTGAAGAAGATGTTCTTGGCTTCATGGTGGAAAAAGCTGTAGAATATAAATTAGGTGCAAGAGGACTTAGAAGTATTTGTGAAGGAATACTGACAGATGCCATGTTTGAATTACCTTCTTCGAAAGAAAAATATTTTACACTTGACATGGAATATGCTAAGCGTAAATTTGATAAGAGTAAGCTTAGCTTGTTGAAAGTAGCTTAATGATCGATGATGTCAGATTTTTGGATGTCTGATTTTTTCCTATTTATAAATGGTTCAATTTTAAAAATTATAAATAATATAAGATGTTTGGATTTAATAAAGAAAATGCACAAGGTCAGGTAACAGAGTTAATTGAAAAATTAAAAACGCAGGCAGGTCTTTCTGATGAACAGGCACAGAAAGTTATTGAAACCATTAAAAATTTTGTAAGCGATAAGTATCCAATGCTTAGAGGCGCAGTGGAGAATATGTTTGGTAAATAATTATTTATTTTCTTTTATAAATACCAAATCCCGCCAATTGGCGGGATTTTTTGGGTTCGGAAGACACTAACTGGTTTTCCCGTCCATATAGCATTTAACTGCAGCCCATGCTGTTACCGCAGTTCAAACATTTATAGCAAGTACCGCTTCGAATTGTAATATGCCCACAGGTGTTACACGCAGGCGCATCGCTTTGCATGCTTTTTGCCGCAGCATTTACGGCATCAAAATTCTTTTCTGATTTAACCGGCTGCTTTGGAATTTTTGCGTGTGTATTGGATGCTACGATTCTGATATTTGATAATTCAGGTTGCTTTACCGGCTCATCCCAATCATCCGCACCTGTATTCATTACTTCATTTTTATCCAATACATGCACAAGATCAGAGCGATTAAGATATTCGTAGCCAAGGAGACGAAAGATAAAGTCAACAATAGAAGTTGCAGATTTAATATTCGGATGCTCTACAAATCCTGCCGGATCAAACCTGGTGAATACAAATTTATCTACATACTCCTCTAAGGGCACACCATATTGTAGTCCAATAGATATAGCAATAGCAAAGCAGTTCAACATACTACGCATAGTGGCCCCTTCCTTTGCCATATCAATGAATATTTCGCCCAAGGTGCCATCTCCATATTCGCCTGTCCTTAAAAATATTACCTGGCCATTGATCTTTGCCTTTTGGGTAAATCCTCTCCTCTTTGCCGGAAGATTTCTTTTTTCCACAATTGTTGCGAGCTGACGTTTGAGATTTGTATCAGGAGAAGCCTGTACCCTTTTCTGTACTTCCTCCAGAAGTTCTTCAATGGTAAGCTTTCCCATGTCAACAAAATTGCTTTGTGCTATTTCAGTATTTGAACTGATTGCATTAGTTTCTTCAGTGATCTGTTGACTATCTTCCTTTTTCTTTTTGTCTGATTTATTACTGAGAGGTTGAGACATTTTAGATCCATCACGATAAAGCGCACAAGCTTTTAATCCCAGTTGCCAGCTAAGCTTATAAGAATCTGCGATCTCAGATACTTCAGCTTCATGAGGAAGATTGATAGTTTTGGAAATAGCCCCACTAATAAATGGTTGAGCTGCAGCCATCATTCTTATATGTCCGTGAGCATGAATATATCTTTCTCCTTTTTTCCCATTCTTATTAGCACAGTCAAATACAGGAAGATGTTCTGGCTTCAAAAAAGGAGCTCCTTCTACTGTCATGGTTCCACATACATAATCATTAGCGGCTTCAATTTGTTCGTCTGTAAATCCTAAAGCTTCCAAAAAGTTCCATTCAAAGTTGAAATACTGCTCTGGCTTAAAGCCCAGACGCTGCAGACACTCTTCGCCTAAAGAATATACATTAAATACAAAGCCTATTTCAAAAGCTGAAGTAACTGCCTTATCGAGCTTGCTGATCTCTTCCGCAATAAATCCTTTCTCACTTAATGATTGATGATTGATAAATGGCGCTCCGGCAAATGTTCCCGAACCGACCGTATATTTAATAATCGCGTCTACTTCATTTTCATTATAACCGAGATTCTTCAAAGCAGCAGGAACCGATTGGTTTATTATCTTGAAATATCCGCCACCCGAAAGCTTTTTAAATTTAACGAGTGCAAAATCAGGTTCTACTCCGGTTGTATCACAATCCATTACCAATCCTATAGTACCTGTTGGAGCAATTACTGTTGCCTGTGCGTTTCTGTAACCATTTTTTTCACCTAGTTCCACTGCTTCATCCCATGCCTTACATGCAGCTTTTAATAAATAATCAGGGCAATACTGAGCTTTCAATCCTTGTGGCTTTACACTCAAGCTCTCGTATGTATCTGCATCATAAGCTGCCAGCCTATGATTGCGCATAACACGCAACATGTGCTCTTTATTCTCTTCATATCTGGGAAATGCTCCTAAAGCTTTAGCTAATTCTGCTGAAGTTTTATAAGAAGTGCCGGTCATGATCGCCGTTATAGCACCTGCTATAGCACGAGCTTTTTCACTATCATACGGAATGCCGCTTACCATTAGCATGGTACCCAGGTTCGCATATCCAAGTCCTAACGTTCTGTATTCATAACTTAATTGAGCTACTTCTTTAGATGGAAACTGCGCCATCAGAACTGATATCTCTAATACAGCTGTCCATAGCCTGCATACATATTCGAAACCATCAACATCGAATGTATTGGAATCCTTATCATAAAATTTCATCAGGTTCGCAGAAGCAAGATTACATGCAGTGTTATCAAGGAACATATATTCCGAGCAGGGATTAGACGCTCTTATTTCTCCACCGTTTGGACAGGTATGCCATTCATTAATAGTGGTATTGTATTGAGTACCGGGATCTGCGCAGCGCCATGCAGCATATGCGATCTGATTCCATAATTCTTTAGATGGAACTTTTTTCATTATTCTTCCATCGGAACGGGCAATAAGTTCCCAGTCTTCGCCTTTTTCCAATTTATCAAAAAAGGAATTTGGTATACGTACTGAATTATTGGAATTCTGACCACTTACTGTTTTATAAGCGTCCCCTTCATAGTCGCTGGCGTAGCCAGCCGCAATTAATGCACCTACTTTCTTTTCTTCTTCTACCTTCCAGTTTATGAATTGAACGATCTCCGGATGATCCAGGTCAAGGCAAACCATTTTTGCGGCTCTTCTTGTAGTACCACCGCTTTTAATGGCACCCGCTGCCCTGTCACCTATTTTAAGGAAAGACATTAATCCACTGGATGTTCCTCCGCCACTTAATTTTTCTCCTTCCCCGCGCAAATTTGAAAAGTTGGTTCCTACTCCAGAACCATATTTAAATATTCTGGCTTCCCTTACCCATAGGTCCATAATTCCGCCATCATTTACAAGATCATCTTCAACGCTCAAAATAAAGCATGCATGAGGTTGAGGCCTCTCATAAGCTGAAGTAGACTTCTTTAATTGTCCGTCTGCCTGATCTACATAATAATGACCTTGAGGCTTCCCGTTAATACCATAGCTTTCATGCAAACCGGTATTGAACCATTGAGGTGAATTAGGCACACACATCTGGTTGAGTATGCTGTACACCAGTTCTTCATAAAAAACCTTCGCATCATTCTCTGTTGCAAAATACCCATAACGTTCTCCCCAAACCTTCCAGCAATTTGCCATTCGATGAGCTACCTGCTTTACTGAAGTTTCTCTCCCTAATGTCCCATCTTCTTGAGGAACTCCTGCCTTCCGAAAATACTTTTGAGCCAGGATATCAGTAGCGATCTGGCTCCATTGCTTTGGAACTTCAACATTATTCATTTCGAAAACAACTTCACCGGAGGGGTTTCGGATAACGGATGTTCGATAATCGTATTGAAAGAGATCGAATACGTTCTCGTTTTCTCTTGTATACTTGCGATGGAAGATCAATCCTTCAGGGGTAGCGCTTTTTTCACTTGCCATAGATGCATTTTTATTTTTTCTAAATAGGTTTTTTCCAGTTTAGATAGGATGGGATGGATTAAAATATGTAAAGGCAGACGACGAAAGTATTTTTACTAAGGGAAAAAAGAAAGGCCGAAATATGCACAGGTTGTGGATAAACAAGGTCATAAAAAATTCTTTTCAAGCCTGTGCTGCAAAGCGTTCGTTTTGTGCTATTAAAAGAATTTTTCATCGAAATTTATTTGGCCATAATAAAAAAATATTCTATTTAAAGTATATGGCTCTCATGATTGAAAATCCTTCGAATTTCTTCCTCCAATACATACAGTCATCGCTTTCACAAACTTTTCGCATTTTTGTATATCAATGGGTGTAATGAAGAAGTTAGTATATCAGTCCTTATTGGAAAATAAAGAAAAGGGTAAAAAATCATTTGCCGTATTGATAGATCCCGATAATGTATCTGCATCTTCGCTGAATGTATTGGCAGATCTGGCGAGCAAGTCTAAAGTTGATTATTTATTTGTAGGGGGCAGCCTTGTAATTACAGATCAACTTGATGAATGCATACAGGCCATTAAAAAATCATGCTCTATTCCTGTCCTGTTATTTCCCGGTAGTCCATTACAAATAAGCAAACATGCAGATGCTCTTCTTTATCTTTCATTAGTGTCCGGAAGAAACGCTGATCTACTTATTGGTCAGCATGTGGTTTCAGCACCATTGGTAAAAAAGAGCGGACTTGAAATTATTCCAACTGGTTATATGGTTATTGATGGTGGTGCCGCAACTACTGTTTCTTATATAAGCAATGCCATTCCTATTCCATCAGATAAAGCGGAAATTGCCATGTGTACCGCTATGGCTTCTGAAATGCTTGGAATGAAGCTGGTATATCTTGATGCCGGAAGTGGGGCTAAAAAGGCCGTTAGCGAGGAAATGATAACAATGGTATCAAAAAATATATCTGTGCCACTTGTGGTTGGTGGTGGAATAAAAGATGGTGAAAAAGCTTACCTGAATTGTAAAGCCGGTGCCGATGTAATTGTAGTTGGAAATGCAATTGAAAAGGATAGTACATTAATAGAAGAAATTGCGAGTGCGGTGCATGAAGCAAATGATTGTATTCTCATAAGACAATAGCATAATTAGGCTAACATTAATCTATATGAAATTGGAATAGTTACTTATGAGAAAACAGTTTTCCTAAAGAATACATCAGAGATCATTTCAATTCTTCAGTCTTCACCCTATCTGGTGTATCCTTTCCGCTAATAATGCTTCTTGAACTAATAGCAATTGATTTTATAATCTCCGTCATGTTTTCAATATCCAAAGTGCTTATTTCATCACTGGGTTTGTGATAATTAGGTTCGTCATCCATTTTTGAAGTGGAAATGGTATGTGCCGGTACACCCAACCTTGCTAAAGTTGCATTATCGCTCCTGTAGAATAAATTTTCCTGAGTGTATGGATCGGGATAAAAACTAAACGAGCTTCCTTCAAGGTTATGCTGTAATATGGTTCCCATATTGGTCTTTTCAAATCCCGTTATATAAGCCGAATTCTTTCCCCATTTACTTTCTGTACCTATCATTTCAATATTGAACATGGCCATTACCTGCTGAGGATCAAATTGACGGGAAAAATATTGAGAGCCAAAACCCCCTATTTCTTCTGCAGTAAATGCAGCAAAAACAATCGTTCTTTCATTATTATTCAATTTTCTAAAATAATTAGCCAGTAAAATTACCGCTGTAGTTCCCGCAGCATCATCATTTGCACCATTATAAATGCTGTCTCCATTCACAGGGCGCCCCACCCCAAGATGGTCATAATGTCCGGAAAAAATAACATATTCATTCTTTTTGCTTTTACCGGGCAATATTCCTACTACATTAGAAAGCTTTACTTCCTGCACGTCATTCTTTACTTTAATGGAATAATTTTTTGGGTTATAATTTCCAAGAATAAAAACAACACTTGTTGGAGAACTAAATGTCATTTGCTTAAACCCATTCAACCTGGGAAACATCCTGGCAAAGCTGGTATCCACAAATACCAGTTGATTTTTCTTTTGACCAATTAAAGTAAGGACGTTTTGATAAAGGTTTTCTCCTTTGTTAATGTGATGAACCTCATAACCCGAATCTTCTGTCAATGACAGATCAGGCTTTGAAGTTATTGCAATAATTTCTTTAGTGGTTAATTCATTTCCATCTATAAGTCCATTTTGATCTATTAATTTCGGACGGCTTAAATAAAACGTTTGCAAAAAGCTGTAATTATTAAATGGCTCAAGGCCTGCTTTTTTAAATTCAGTTGCAATAAAATCTGCCGCTTTATCAATATCCGGTGTTCCTGTTTTACGACCACGCATTTCATCAGCCGCCAAAGTCGATTCTATTCTGGCAACCTCTTTCGCATTAATTGCCTGATCAATATTCTGGCTATAAGAATAAATGCTTACTCCTATTGAAAGGAGAGATAATAAATATTTCATCTGTCAATTTAGATAGGTAAAAAAATTAAAGACTCATCATTTCTTTGAATTTCACTGTCTGCCTGCGGCTAACCTCTATTTTTTCTCCGCCTTTTAGTTCCAGCAA
The DNA here is from genome assembly GCA_045805165.1 of Flavisolibacter sp. Classification (GTDB taxonomy): domain Bacteria; phylum Bacteroidota; class Bacteroidia; order Chitinophagales; family Chitinophagaceae; genus Flavisolibacter. The sequence goes on along the minus strand of JBJMLT010000116.1, from coordinate 5,995 downwards.
TAAGCCGCCATTAAAATACGGCTCTATTTTTTCTATCATGCGCAGATTTACAATATGCTTACGGTTGGCTCTGAAGAACACTTTTTCATCCAATCTCTCTTCTAAAGCATTCAGCGATTTTAATATTAGAGGTTTATTATTTCCAAAAAAAACTTTAGCATAATTTCCCACACTTTCAAATAAACGCACATCTGAGAGTTTTACGAACCAGCATCTTTCACCATCCTTTACGAATACCTGATCGTGTTCAGTAAGCATATGATTGCTCTCATGATTACCATTTACTTTTTCACCACCGGCAGAAGGGTAAGCTTTTTTCAATTTCTCTAATGCATCTGCCAGGCGCCGCGGTTCCACAGGCTTCAGCAAATAATCCAAAGCATTTACTTCAAAAGCCTTTAAAGCGTATTCATCGTAAGCAGTTGTAAATATTACCTGTGGCGCATGATCTAATTCACCAAGCATATCGAAGCCTGTTTTACCAGGCATCTGTATATCCAGGAATATCAGGTCTGGATTATGATTTTCTATTTTCTGCAATCCTTCTTCCGCATTGCAGGCCTCATCGATCACCTCTATTTCTGGAAAATCCTGTAACAGCTTTCTTAATTCAGTCCTTGCGAGTCGTTCATCATCAATAATAATTGCTTTCATGTGTTATAGTTTAATCAACATTAGTAAATGTAACGGGTATTAAAACCCGTGCTTCTACAAGATCCGGATTTACCTGGCTGATCTCAAATTTGGCTTTTTCTCCATAGAGCAAATGCAATCTATCCTGGGTGCTGGATAAGCCAAACCCATTATCCATTAAGCTACCATTCAGATAACCGGTATTCTGTACAGCCAATTCATGATAATTTTCTCTGAAGTCTGATATGATCTTTACCACTCCTCCTCTTACCTGTTTACTAATGCCGTGCTTTATTGCATTTTCAACTAATGTCTGAAGCATCATTGGCGGCACCTGCTGATCAAGTGTATCATCGTCCACATCGTATTCTACCTTAAGCCTGTCCTCGAATCGCATATTCTCTAAGGCCAGGTAATCCTTAACAATTTTCAGTTCTTCACTTAGAGAAACAGTTTCACCTTTTTCTGCATTCAGACTGCTTCTTAATATATTACTTAATTCGGTAATTGCTTTTCGGGCTCTGGCCGGATTTTCATCTATCAAAGCTCTGATGCTGTTCAGGGCATTAAAAATAAAGTGCGGATTAATATGTGCCTTTATGGTTTTCAATTCTAATTGCCGAACCAATGCCTCCAGCTTTATAGTATCCATTTGCTGTTTCCGGCTTTTCATTACGAAATGAAACATAAAATAAACGAAGTTCCAGATCAGCAATAAGGGTGAGAATTGTCCAAAGTTTAAATATAGAAGATCGCGGTAAGGTATTTTTCCGCCTTTCGCATTATAACGCACATTACAAAATTCTTCAAATGGCGAAACTACGGATGCAATAAAAAACGCAAAGATCACTGTAAGGACTATAAAAATTATTACCTGTTGCTGAAGGCTTTTCATTAATACCCCGGAACGGGTAATTGCCTGCCTCATCAAATGGGTAAATAAAATTCCTATTTCTACATCAAAAAGTAATCGCAATAAAAGGTTGAGATCTAACTTGCTGAACAAAAAAGCAAAAAAGATATTGATAAGGGTAAACAAACCCCACCCAATGGACTGAAATAGCCAATATCTGGATGTTAGCGAACGCTGCATAAGCAAATCTAAGGGCTATATATTGTTAAGATTCTCCGTAAATATACCAGTGGAAGATAGCTTTTACAAAAGGGAGAATAATAGCAATTTAACTCTTTCTCTCTTTATCATTCCTTTGTCTCTTAGCTATAAAGAGATAATTTTACAAATCAAACGCCCTGATGCAAATAACCCCAGGTCCCTTATTGCAAACAATTAATTCACCTGCTGATCTTAAAAAGATCCCCAAAGAGCAACTTTACCAGGTTTGCAATGAACTAAGGCAATACATTGTTGATGTAGTAAGTGTTCATGGTGGTCATTTTGCCGCGAGTCTTGGGGTCGTAGAGCTTTCAGTTGCACTGCATTACATATATAATACACCTTACGATCAATTGGTTTGGGATGTAGGCCATCAGGCTTATGGGCATAAAATATTGACCGGCCGCCGGGATAATTTCATCACCAATCGCAAATACAAAGGCCTTAGCGGTTTTCCCAAGCGTAGCGAAAGTGAATATGATGCATTTGGCGTTGGCCATTCCTCTACTTCCATTTCAGCCGCGCTGGGTATGGCAATGGCATCCAAATATAAGGGGGAAACTGACCGTAAATCTGTTGCCATTATTGGTGATGGCTCTATGACAGCGGGTATTGCATTTGAAGCATTAAACCATGCCGGAGTGGCTGATACGGATGTATTGATCGTGCTTAATGATAATTGCATGAGCATTGATCCAAATGTCGGCGCCCTAAAGGAATACCTCACAGATATTACCACTTCTCACACTTATAATAAAGTGCGTGACGATGTCTGGAATTTACTTGGAAAGCTTCCTATTGGAAAGAAATTCACCCGTGAAATGGCCAGTCGCCTCGAAACGGGAATAAAAGGTATTTTAACCAAGAACAGTAATATGTTCGAGGCTTTGAACCTTAGATATTTCGGTCCTATTGATGGACATAATATCACCAAGCTGGTTGACACATTGAAGGATTTGAGAAATATTCCCGGACCTAAGCTACTGCACATTCTTACTGTAAAGGGTAAAGGATATTCGCTAGCCGAAAAAGATCAGACTAAATGGCATGCGCCGGGACAATTTGATAAGATTACGGGACAGATATATAAAAAGAAATTTGATATCCCACAACCGCCAAAATACCAGGATGTATTTGGATACAGTATCATTGAACTGGCTGAACAGAATAAGAAGATCTTTGGGATTACTCCGGCAATGCCGAGCGGATCATCTCTCAAATTCATGATGGATAAAATGCCTAACAGGGCATTTGATGTTGGCATATGCGAACAGCATGCAGTAACATTAAGCGCTGGAATGGCTACCCAGGGAATGAAGGTGTATTGTAATATTTATTCTTCATTCATGCAAAGGGCATTTGACCAGGTAGTGCATGATGTAGCTATTCAAAAGCTGCCGGTTATATTTTGTTTGGATAGAGCAGGACTGGTTGGAGAAGATGGACCTACACACCACGGCGCCTACGATATAGCTTATTTCAGATGCATACCTAACATGATCATTAGTGCCCCTATGAATGAGCAGGAATTACGCAATCTGATGTTTACAGCTCAATTGGATAGCACTGATCTTCCTTTTGTTATTCGTTATCCGCGTGGAGAAGGCGTCATGCCGGAATGGAGAAAACCATTTGAAGAAATTAAGATTGGGACTGGAAGAAAGCTTAAAGAAGGAAAGGATATTGCTATTCTAACCTTCGGTCATCCAGGTAATTTTGCTGCCGCTGCAATAAGAGATTTAAGGATTGAAGGTATTCATCCAGCTCATTATGATATGCGATTTGCAAAGCCGTTGGATGAGCTTTTACTTCATGAAGCTTTGCAGAATTATGAAAAGATCATTACTGTAGAAGATGGAACTAAGATTGGAGGATTTGGAAGTGCTGTGGCCGAATTCATTAGTAAGCATGGATATAAAAACGATTTGAAAATACTTGGCATTCCGGACAGAGTAATAGAACATGGTACACTAAAAGAACTTCATAAGGAGTGCGGTTATGATGCCCAGGCTATTATGGATGCAGTGAAGGAAAGAGTTGGGGAAAGAGTCAAAAATTAATCATTTATTAGCTGTAGTATTGGTGGTATTAGATAGTATGATAGTGATATCATTATTTGCAATACCAATATAACCAATACTATTAATACTACTAATACAACAATTACAACTAATACTAGAATTTGTGAGTACTTACCAGATCAAATTAGCGCAGTTTGAAGGCCCTTTCGATCTTTTACTATTTTTTATTGAAAGGGATGAGCTGGATATATATAATATTCCCATTACAAAGATCATTAACGAGTTCCTCGACTTTATTCATCAGGAGGAGTCACTTAATATTGAACTTTCCAGTGAATTTATTCTTTTCATATCAACTTTAATGCGCATTAAGGCGAAAATGCTCTTGCCGAGAAAAGAAATAGATGAGCAGGGTAATGAAATAGATCCACGCCAGGAGTTGATAGATAAGATCCTTGAATATAAAAAATATAAAGAAGCAGCTGCCCGCATGGCTGAAATGGAAGCAGAGCGACTTCTTATGGTAAGGAGAGGGAATGTTCAAAGGGAATTATCAGGTATTGGTGAAGAAGCGAGCGAGGGAACAGAAGTGCAGACCATTACCTTATTTAAACTTATGAAAGCTTTTGAGCGGGTTATGCAACGGTACCAGGATCGTTTTAATAAACCTGTTCATACAGTGGTGCGATATAATTACAGTATGGAACAAAGTAAAACAGATGTGATATCGCTTGCCCAAAGCGAAAGAACGTTATCGTTTGAAAAAATATTTGAACGAGTTGAGAATAGAGTTCATGCAATTTTTATGTTCCTGTCCATGCTGGAACTGGTTCAACAAAAATTCCTTCGGATCATTATCGGAGAAGGAAGGAATAATTTTATAGTTGAGTATAACGAAACCGAAGAGGGACTCACCGACCTCGAACATATGAAACTACTATAATAATTATCTTCTCAGGCCGTCCCTGATCTCCATCAATAGCTTTTCAGTAAGTGTATATTCCGGTGGCTTAGCAGTTACAGGCTCTTCCTTCTTACGTTTAAGTGAATTCATTCCTTTAATAATCAGAAATAGTACAAAAGCAACCAAAATAAAGTCAATGATCGCCTGTATTAATACTCCGACCGGAAATTTTGTATTTCTTACATAGAAAGCAAGATCAGCCACTCCTCCTTTTCCCAATATCAGACTTATAATAGGAACAATGATGCTATCGGTTAATGCTGTTACAATTTTTCCAAATGCTGCGCCCAGTACTACTGCAACAGCCAGATCTATAACATTGCCTTTAACAGCAAATTCCTTGAATTCTTTAATGAAGCCCATGATTGAAGGTTTTGGTTATCTTAAATTACCAAATAGTATTCAATTCTCACCAATCTTATTAAAGTTTAATGGGTTATGGCCAGCAGGAGTAAAATTAAACTCAAAACTTACGCTGTTTTAAAAGTTGGATACTTCAGATCCAACTTTTTCAGTCCTTCAACAACGCATTTAGCAACTACATATTCTTTATACCAGTTTTGATCAGAAGGCACTATAGTCCAGGGAAAATTATTACAGTTCTTAAATACATCTTCATACATTTTCATATAAATATCCCATTTCTCTCCTTCTGCATAATCGCTTGAATTATATTTCCATTGTTTCGTGGGATCTTTTATTCTTTCTTCAAAGCGTGCTAATTGTTCTTTTCTTGAGATATGCAGATAAAACTTGAAAATTATAGTATTGTTATGTTTTTCAAGCAGCTCTTCAAAATTATTTATGGCTTTAAATCTTTTATGAGCTGTTTCATCGTCGCACCACCCATGGACACGTGTAATTAAAACATCTTCATAATGGCTTCTGTTAAATATTACTATCATTCTTTTTGCCGGAGCACTTGCATGAACTCTCCATAAAAAATCATGATTTTTTTCTTCCTCTGTAGGCGTTTTAAATGATTTCACATCAACCCCTTGCGGATTAACATTGCTGAATACTTTATTAATTACTCCATCTTTCCCGCTCGCATCCATACCCTGTAATATGATCAGCACTGAACGCCTGGCATCTACATATAACATTTCCTGAAACTGATTCAGCTCATCAAGAAGGTGGTCTGTTTTTTCCTTTATTTCCTTTTTATCTAAATCTTTAGGTGCCTTTGTAGAAATATCCTTTAAATCCTCCATTATCAGAAATTATATATTACCCTGTGACCTCAAATTGTAAATTGTAAAT
>JBJMLT010000115.1:0-4617 GCA_045805165.1 Flavisolibacter sp. | reverse complement strand
TTAATCGGCTCTCAATTGCAGTAAGAAGATCTGTAGCTGTAAATGGTTTAGGTATGTAATCATCAGCCCCCATACCCATGCCTTTACGTATATCGCTTTGTTCAGTTTTAGCGGAAAGAAAAATAAAAGGAGTTGATTTTAATTCAGGATTTTTTTGAACCATGTGTAGAACGCCATAGCCATCCATTTCAGGCATCATTATATCACATAAGATCAGATCTGGCTTTTGAGCCAGTGCTGTTTCTACGCCCCTTAATCCATTTTCCGCAGTAAAGACCTTATAGTGTGATAATTCAAGAATTTCAGCGGCATTCTCCCTGATATCCTGGTTGTCTTCTATAACTAGGATCTTTTTCATGATAGTTATTTAAACCAATAAAAGCTTGTAAATAATAAATTATAAAGAATAGATTTCAACTCATCTTTAAAGTTATGTGTATTTAATGTCTATTCAATCAACCCCGGCTCAATCAGGCTTGCCTTATTAAGAAGAATAATATTTAGATTTCTTGGATTCTTCGGATCGTCCCGTTTTTTCATGAACATTGATTCGGAAAACCACTCCCTTTACTGAATTAAAATTTTCACTATGAAATGGCCAGCTAGTGCCCAGGCGCATAGTTTCACTTGTAACAATTGGTAAGTTTCGACTGAATAATATTTCTAGTGCCGTTTTCCTTTCAGATGCCTCGGTTACTTCTTCAAATTCTCCCCATAATATAACACTGCGCCACTTATCAAGATTCTTCTTATCATCGATCTGAAAGCACACTTCTGGGTTCTTGCGCATCATATCAATCTTCAATCCTTCATAGGTATGCATATAAAGATAAGATCCATCATAAGCATAGCTAATAGGAACAACATAAGTTCTTCCATCTGTATGGCAACCAAGGTGGCCGACAAGCTGTTCATGAATAAGTTCTTCTATTTGCTCATCGTTTAATTTATTGTTCATAATGAAAAGAATTTTAGACTGGTAATTATTGTTTGTACAAATTAATCTGACTATTATTTTATTAAGCATGATCACGGGCACCTCGAAACCTGACACAGATCATCAAATAAACTTCGTCTGGATTTCATTTTCGCGCCTTATATTAATTTTATCCTTATATTAAGGAATGCAATCAGTCCATGCATTACTAAAATGATCAGTGAAGATTTACAAATACCACAGGAAAGTTATTTACAGCTATTGGAAAGCATTAAGAACTATGCCGTTTATATAGTTGATACCGGTGGACATATCATTACCTGGAATAAACGTGCAGAAGAAATTTATGGGTATAGCCAAGGTGAGATTATTGGAAAGCATATTTCACTTTTTTATCCGGCTAAGGAATTAGAAAATAATGAACCTGAACGAAACCTCTCTTCTTGCAGACAATCAGGCCATTATGAAACAGAAGGATGGCGCATTCGAAAAGATAACTCGTTATTATGGGTTAGAGTATCAATTATGCCTTTAAAGAATAAAGGCGAAGATTTGATTGGATTTGGGATTACCGTTCAGGATACATCAATGGTTAAGGGCTACAACGAAGATGTCAGGCAGCTGAATACAGATTTGGAATATCAGTTAAGAAAAAGCAAATCAGAAGTATTGGACTACAAGCATGCACTGGATGAATCTTCTATTGTAGCCATTACAGACCAGAAAGGGATAATAAATTATGTCAATAGCAACTTTTGTAAGATATCCAAGTATGCCGCTCAGGAATTGATTGGCCAGGATCATAGGATTATCAATTCGACCTATCACTCAAAGGAGTTTATCCGCGAGCTTTGGGTAACTATTGCAAATGGTAAAATATGGCGGGGTGAATTAAGAAATAAAGCTAAGGATGGAACTATTTATTGGGTAGATACAACTATTGTCCCTTTTCTGAATGAAAAGGGGAAGCCTTATCAATATATGGCAATTCGATCCGACATTACGTCTCGAAAATTGGCAGAAGAAGAAATAATAAAGATCAATCAGGATCTGGAAAGAAAAATAAAGGAGAGGACTTTTGAATTAACAGAAGCCTTGGAAAGAGAAAAGGAATTAAGTGAAATCAAGAGCCGTTTTGTTTCTATGGCTTCTCATGAATTTCGAACTCCGCTCAGTACAGTCTTATCATCCGCATCCCTTTTGTCAAAATATATAACTACAGAAGATCAGGATAAAAGGAACCGTCATATCGATAAAATACAAAGCTCGGTAAAACATTTGAACGATATCCTTGAGGATTTTCTTTCCCTGGGTAAATTGGAAGAAGGAAAAGTAAGAACCTCCATAGGAGAATTTAACCTGAAAGATCTTTTGACTGATACAATTGATGAAATACAGGCAACCATTAAAAACGGACAAAAGATAATCTTAAATTATAATGGAAATTTAATTATTGAAAGCGATGAAAAATTATTGAGAAATATTCTGATTAATTTATTGAATAATGCAGTTAAATTTTCTGAACCAGGTAAAAATATTTATGTAAATGGCAATGTATCAGATGATTTAGTAAAATTTTCTGTTCGCGATGAAGGAATTGGTATTGCAAAGGAAGATATGGAACAATTATTTACATCTTTTTTCCGTGCAAAAAATGCCATAAATATTCAGGGCACAGGCCTCGGCCTTCATATTGTAAAACGATATCTGGATTTATTAGGTGGACAAATCTCTCTCCAAAGCGAACTATCCAAAGGCACCACAATCACATTTTCCCTTCCCACCCGATATCAATTATAAAAATAGCAACTCTAAATAATCAACTCATTTGATTGCCAATAACCGGCAACAAAATATCCAGGGCTGATTGCTATCATCATTCCTTCTGTTGACTATCATTCAATTCCTTTCTGTCTTGCTCTACCTTGACGTGGTTATTCAAGCTTCAATTATGAAATTAAATTATAGGGCCACTAAAAAGATAAAAGCAATTGCCCTCTTGAGTGCAATGCTTTTTACTATAGGATCGGCCTATTCTCAAAATAAGCCATGGCCGGTTCCATCTGCTTCATCCATCGTAAAGAATCCTCTCCCTGTAGATGCGAACACTATTAAAAACGGTAGAACTTTATATGTCAGTTATTGTTCTCCATGTCATGGTGCTTCAGGTAAAGGAGATGGGGCTGCTGCCGCTGCATTAACTACCAAGCCAGCAAATCATACATCTGCTGCTATTCAGGCGGAATCCGATGGATCATTATACTATAAAATTACTCAGGGAAGGTCGCCAATGCCACCATATAAGGTCACATTGACAGAATCCCAACGGTGGGCTCTTGTATCCTATATTAAAACCTTAGGCAAAAAATAATTAAACCATTATTCAACTTTATTTCAACATTATGAAACAGATTTTTAAAACATTACCATTCATGGGTATCTGTTTTTTAAGCTTATCCTTTCAGGGTAAGACTCAGGACCCCGCAGTTGTTGTTGACTCTTCTCTATTAGAAAGGATCAATGCGTTGGAAAAACAAGTAGCATATAAAAAACCAGGAGAAGAACATTTTTTAATGGCCGGATTAGCAACAGTTGGATTTGCTTCAAATAAAACAACCACTACTATTAATGGTGTAAAAGATGTTTCTAAAACAAATAGTCTGGCCGATGTTGACCATTTTGAATTTAGTCCAATGCTCCTCTGGAGGCATGGGAATAAATTCTTATTGGAGTTCGAACCTTCATTTGCTGATGGTGGGTTGGGTGTAAATTGGGCCAATGTTTCTTATTTTCTAACGAACGGTGTAATAATTCGCGGTGGTTATCTTGTTTTGCCTTTTGGTACTTACAGTAAGCGATTAGCAGCAGGTTGGATAGATAAATTGGCAACAGATCCTGTAGGAGTCGCAGATGTTCCCCCTACTACAGATTTTGGAATGGAAGTGGAAGGAGGGTTACAGACAGGTTCCATGAAGTGGAATTATGACGTGGCCATTTCAAATGGGTTGCAGCTGTTAACAGATGGCACTCTTCAATCAGTGGGCATTACAGACAATAACAGAAATAAAACCATAACGGCAAGAATTGGTTGGTTGCCATTTTCAAATTCATCATTGGAACTGGGTAGTTCTATAATGACAGGTAAAGTTGCAGATGCAGGATCAGGATTCGAAAGTTTAAAAGCCAATATGTATGCGTTTGACATGAACCTGGTAGAAAACTCTAAACCTTTTCAGATAAATATCAAAGGACAATATAATATTATTGATGTAGATCAGCACGATTACGAAAACCCGGATAATTCATCAAATACCTATACATTTAAAAACCACACAACATCAGGATTTATTCAGGCATCTCTTCGCCCTGCATTTATAAATAATAAGGCTCTTAAGAATTTCGAGCTGGCAGGTCGCTATGGCAATTTTACAACTCCGGAAAATTCTATTTGGGGTTCCAAATCTACAGCTTATAGCGTTGGTCTCGATTATTGGCTCAATTGGAGATCAGTGGTAAAATTTACTTATGAATCCGTTAAAAATACTAATACATCAAGTAAAGATTTGGGAGGACAAACGGGAGCTCTTATTCAATCAAATTCAATGTATTTACAATTTGCTATTCAACTTTAAAGCAGGCATTATGAAAAAAGTAATAAACAAAAAAATATCTTTATCTAT
>JBJMLT010000114.1:0-2113 GCA_045805165.1 Flavisolibacter sp. | reverse complement strand
TTAAAATTTCATCACAAATTTGTACAGCCTGCTTATAATCCTTCTTTTGAAGGGCAGCAAATACATCCTTTTTATTTAAACCAGCGTATCCATTATACTCTTTCTGAAAAACAAAGCCATAATAGATCAAGCGGTAATCATTATTGGTTAAGCTAGTATCAAAATCATTGAACCTTTGCATCAATTTTGAATAACTGGTTGCCGCTGAAGTATCAGAAATTGCTTGTTGCACTAGTTTCCGGTCAACCGATTCAAAGTTGCTTTGAGAAAACAGTAAATCGGAGCATAATAATAAAACAGTGAAAATTATAAGCTTCATTTTTAACAATTTTGATTGTCGTTGCACCTGCAATCGGTATCTAAATAGATGCAATTACTCCTAAATTACATATGAAACGACTGTACGATTTTGAAATTGTTTAAATACCAAAACCGTTCTTGAAATAAATCAATCGCCTGTGCTCCTCTAAACCCATAAACTAAAACCATGAAAATCACTTTTATAACACTGGCTTTATTTTCTTTTGGCACTATTTCAGCGCAGGAATCAAAATTCAACAGGGAATGCAGTATATCATCAGGCTATGGCTATGCAAATCGTTTAGGAAATTCTATAGGGGGACCTGACTTTTTTATCCAAATGAGCTATCAGCTAAATAAACAATTTTCCATAGCTACGGAATTTGAGAACATGTTTTATAAACTTCCAGGGTATTATCCTGATTTTGTTTTTTTTCCAACTAAAACTAATAAGCAATATATTTTTGATAATTATTATTCACTATTGATTAAATATCACCTGCCGTTTTCCTCCAGGCTTCGTGCTTCCATTGCAAGCGGCTGGACGTTTTATACAAGACAAAATGAATACTATCTCTATTTTCAAGATAGCACATCAGAAACCGTATACCCTATTACTACATCTTTTAGTGATTTCAGTATTCCCTTCTTGTTGGAGACCCAATATCCTATATGGAAAAATTTGAGTGTAGGCTTACGTGTTAAATACAACTTTAATCCTCTTCAGGGCAATACATATTCTGCAAGCGTAGCTGCTTCACTCCATTTGTAAAATCACCACCGTGCCTTTCCATCTTCACTTATATAGGTCCTGTACTCCGAGTCCTTAAACTGTATCTCCAATGCCGCCTTGCTGCTACCCCTGAGGGATCTTGTATTCAACCAATCTAATGAAAGTAAAAAGCTCTTATTGATAAATAGCTGGTATTTACTCCTATTCCAGTAGTTCCTGCTATAATAATCCACTCTGAATGTCATCCCGAACACCGTGAGGGATCTTGTATTCATAAAAAACGCAAATGCATAGAGATTTCTCCCTCCAGTCGAAATGACAGAACATTCAGTATCGCACTTAAAGCCCACATTTAAAATAAGGAATCAAGATTGCCCGCAATCTTTATTACTCCTACTTTCAGGAAAAACAAATCCTGCAATGAGCTTACAACATAAATTAAATGGAAACCTCGAATAACATTCTAGTCCAGCGCCTTATCCCGCATTATCTATCGCATCACTTTACTATAAACAAAGACTAGCGGGATACAGCGCCTCCAACCGCTTTGCATGGCACGTGTTCAATTTTATAATAATATTAATCCAGTAATGAAAAGTCAAATTATATGGAATGATGAGCTGAGCCACGCTCTCACTACGAGCTTTGAAAGCCGCCGTGAGCTGGCCGTCCAGACGCGCGGAGCGATCGGGCTGGACTTGATTTTTTGCTCCACTTTTGCATCAAGGCAAAAGTGGAAATAAAAATCAAAAACAATTTGATGAAATTAAACTTTACTTCACTTTTACACCAAGAAAAAAACTGGAAAAAGAAAATAAGAAGAATGCCTAATGCATTCACGATGCCCCGATTCCCGAACATTGACGATTGACGATTCACGATTGACGATTCACGCCCTATCACATCGCCGCCAACTGCACCTTCTGCTGCAATTCCATAACGCTATCCCTAAACGTCCCATCCGTATCCATCAAATCCTTTACCGTCTGGCAACTATGTATTACAGTAGTATGGTCGCGACCCCCGAAATGCTCTCCAATTGTTTTCAACGAATTTTTGGTAAAGGCCTTCGCCAGGTAC
>JBJMLT010000113.1:0-5775 GCA_045805165.1 Flavisolibacter sp. | reverse complement strand
TCTGAATATGGATTGTCTTTCCCAAATAATGAAAAGATCCTTTCTGTCTGGTATTTTTTCAATACATGCTTAAAAATAAATGGAACTGCAAACCTCTGTATCCCTACGCAAACGATCCAAAGAAAAGCTATGCTAAATAAAATAGATTTTTTTCTTTTTAACTGCCGACGCATGATAAACACTGCAAGTATGGCAAGACAAGTTAATAGAATAGCCAATGTGTTCGGATTCATAACAATAGTAGCCACAATTAATGCAGCAACTGAAAATCCTATTACCAAAACCATTGGCGACAATCCTTCCCGATACATTACTATAAAAAAAGAAAAATAAACAAGAGCCAATCCTGTTTCATGCTGCATGATAGCCATTATTGCAGGAAGCAAAGCAATACCCGTCGCAATTAATTGCGATCTGGTCTTATTGAAATTCTGATCTGGCAATGAAAGATATTTAGCCAAGGCAAGGCAAACACAAATCTTGCAGAACTCAGCTGGCTGAAATTGAAATCCTCCAAACCGTATAATGGATTCCGTTCCTTTAATTTTTGAATGAAATGGAAATACCAGGAGAAGCATAAAAATGCCCAATGCATACCATAAATTGGCCGTAGCTGTAAAAAATTTACTATCTGTCAGCAAAATAAAGATGCCGATAAGAGAAGCTATAAGAAAATAATAGAGTTGCTTACTATAATCAGTCTTAAAAGAAAAAAAACTTGAAACTATTGGATCTCCTTCTCTGTAAGTGGCTCCGAAAATGGCCATTACTCCTATAAAACCAAGTAAAAGATAGAGCCATACCAATGACCAATCAATCCCTTTTGAAATACTTGTATTGCTACGGCTCATTATGCGGAAATAGTTTTCTTTTTATATAGATAATTCTTCTCAGGGTCAACGTAATCATATTTATGCAAGTACACTATTTTCTGATTGGGCCTGGTTGTATCTTTTTTAACTGGTTTTCCTGATGGCTTAATATGTAAATATTTCAGAATGTAATTGCTATCACCAGTTATACCAAACCAATAGAATGCACGAGCGGAATCTGCCTTGTATTGATCCCTAGGTAAATATTCAGGCAAAAGATTGGTTCCTGCTATTCTTTCGACCTCAGCTTTTCTATCTGCACGCAATGAATCAGTCAGATATTTTTCAACCATTAAATAGCCCATTGGTCCTGCCCAGGTTGAACCAAATCCTCCATTTTCAACAATTACAGCAACTGCAATCTTTGGATCATTTTTCGGGGCAAAACATGCAAATATCGAGTGGTCCTTTTGCTTTTCACCATTATGAGAGTTTTCCGCCGTTCCTGTTTTAGCACAAATATCTATTCCTGGTATTTTTGGAATAGTTGCAGCGGTACCTACAAGCGTTACATCATGCATTCCTTCAATTACAATCTTGTAAAGTGTGTCTTCAATATGTACAGGAACAATGTGTTCAATCCTATAAGGGTTTAATAAGGTATCATCTTCTTTTTCTCCTTCAATGCTTTTCACAAAATGCGGCGTATAGAAATAGCCTTTATTTGCAATAATGGACATTGCATTCGCAATCTGAAGAGGGGTAACGGTCATCATATCCTGTCCAATACCTAATGTTACGTTGGTACATGAATTCCACGAACCTCTATATACTTTATTATAAACTGAAGAATCGGGAATATTTCCTCTATCCTCACTGGGAAGATCTACACCTAATGTGTGTCCATAACCGAAAGCATTTACATACTCCTTCCATTTTTCATATCCTGCCTTTACATTTTTATATTTTGGATTATCTACTGTTAACCTGTAAGTCATTGAGAAAAATGAGTTGCAGGAATAAGCAATAGCCCTTCTGAGAGAAGAAGCATGGCCAGGAAATTTTTCTAAACATTTTACCGGTCTGTTACATCCGTAATAAACACCGGTGCACCCAATACTGCTTTTAGGATTGATAACTCCTTCATCGAGTCCAATCAAAGCCCCTACAGGTTTAAAAGTGGAACCGGCCGGATACTGTCCTTTTATAGCTCTATTAAATAAAGGCCGGGAAACATCGAGGTTGAATTTGGCAAAAGTCTTTTTAAATTTTGGTCCAGTAAGATCGTTAGGATTAAAAGTTGGACCTGAGGCCATAGCAATGATACCCCCTGTTTTTGGCTCGATTGCTACAATTGCACCAACCTTGTTGGTTAATAATTTTTCTGCCAGCTGCTGCAATTCTATATCCACATATGTATGAAGTCCTCTCCCGGCAATGGCAGACTGGTCCAGCTTTCCATTTTGATATCTGCCAACCATTCGGTTTTTGTTGTCTTTTATCCAGATCTGCACTCCTCTCTGTCCCATTAATACCTTTTCATATTTTGATTCAAGACCACTTCTACCAACATAATCGCCCGGTTGATAAAAGCCATCCGACCGTGCAATTATTGACGAATCCACTTCTCCGATGTACCCCATAAAATGGGCTCCCGCATTAAAAGGATAATTACGAACAGGTCTTTCCTGTAAAAAGAATCCGCTTCCAAATCGCCACATATTTTCTTCTAACCTTGCATGCTTCTCAGGTGTTAAAAGGTCTTCAAATGCTGAAGGTCTAAATCTACCATTCTTCACAATAGCAGTAATGACGCGCCGGTTAAATTCGGCGGTATCTATTTGCAAAAGCTGACACATATAGGCTGTATCAACATTCTTAATCTCGGATGGCGTCACCATCAAATCGTACATCAGGGTATTATTCACGATCGCTTTATTGCGTCTGTCAAATACAATACCCCTTGCAGGATAAACGACCTTTTTAAGGATCGCATTTTCCTGAGCCAGCTTTTCATACTTGCTTGAAATAACCTGTAAATTGAATAACTGAACCAGAATGACCAAGAAGGCAATAATGAATAAGAGTTTTATTATGTAGCTTCTGGATTGGTTAAACACAGGCATTGATTACCGAGGTCAATAAATAGAGAACAGTGCAAATTTGCTAAACCTTTGCTGATATGCAAAGTGGGAAGTACGTAATATTTTGCCAAAAGAGAAGTTTATTTACAAATAAATTATAATCCTAAAATTATTTTCCTAGGCAGTATTTGTACGATATTTCACTTTTCGGGGAAAAAGCAACTCTGCGGTAAAAACGAGTAAAAGTGATATACCGGTAGTTGAAATTACCTTAATTATAAAATCAAGAAAGGACCCAAATTCAAGCCATTCCAATAACGTAAGATACGTATGATGCAAGGCTGTTAAAACAATTACATAAACAGAATACGGAGCCCAGCCCATTGCGGCTGGAGAAGGTTCACGGTAATTAAATTCTGCCGTATCCTTAGGGATAAGTATACTTATAATAAATGGACGGGCATATGCTATCAGCACACAGGCTGCTGCATGCAGGCCGGGAGTCATAGTAAAATAATCCAGAATCAATCCAGTTACAAATCCAATTAAAAGGAGGCCAACCCTTGAAATGCTGAATGGAAGCCATAATATAAAGAGATAATACAGATAGGGAACAATAAATCTGTGCAAATGTGGAATTCTGTTCAATACATATACCTGTACTAAAATAAAGATTGCGAGGCGAAAGATATTTTTAACCAGATCACTCAATGGGTAGTCTTTTTTTGTTGTTCGTATTTCTTTTCAGTATCCTTTTCCAGTTGGATCTGTTCCTCCCTTTGGAGGTTCTCTACAACAAATACCTGCTGAAGGTTACTGAAGTTGACAGCTGTCCTTACTTTTAAAAGATAAAGACCAGTGGAAGGGTCACTTCCAATGGAAGCAATAGTACCGATCATTTTATCGGGAGGAAAATTATATGAATATTTACTCGTTACAACGGTATCGCCAACCTTTACCTGGATGCTTTTGGATATACCTTTTAAAAGAACAAATCCCGGGTCTTTGCCATCCCATTCTACTTTGCCTGCATCACCCGTCGATTTAAGAGCGCCACTTACTGAATTCTGAACATGAAGTAAGCTCATAACTTCGCTAAAATTCAGACTAACATTTACGACTACACCAACCGCGGCACCATCTGAGCTTAAAACAGCCATATTATCTTTGATCCCATATTTAGAACCCCGATTGATCTGCATGTAGTTCTTCTCCGCATTTACCGTATTATATACCACTTTAGCATCTCTCCAATAATATCTACGAACAGTTTTTACAGAATCTGCCATAATAGTATCCGTAATCATTTTTTGGCTGGAATCGGAAACCATGAAATTGTTCTTCAGCAGGTTCATTAAAGAATCATTCATTCTATGGACCCGTTTATTTTCTTCACCCTGGTGAAAATAATCGTCCAACTTGTCAACCTGTTTATGAACCACGCCGGTTATTTCGCTGGCAACTCCTAACCCCATAGCATGATGGACCCTATTATATTTAAATAGCATCCATAAGGACAAAAATTGCAATATAATAAAGGCAAGGAAAGTGAAGTACCGACGAATGAAAAGGAAAATATTTCGCATTTAACCAATCAGCTTTGAGCTTGCTGCCTTTTTATCTCATTACAAAAGGATAACGATCATAATTCTTAAGGGCCAGGCCAGTTCCCCGGACCACACTTTTAAGGGGATCATCCGCAACATGAACCGGCAGCTTTATTTTTTGGCTGAGCCTTTTGTCCAGGCCTTTTAATAATGCTCCACCGCCCGTTAGATAAAGGCCTCTCCTATAAATATCAGCAGCAAGCTCCGGGGGAGTTTGTTCCAAAGCTTTTAAAATAGCTTCTTCCATTTTGAATATGCTCTTATCTAATGCTTCAGCAATTTCCTGATAGCTTACCATTATCTGTTTTGGAATACCAGTAACCAGATCACGGCCATTTACAGGAAGGTCGTCGGGAGGATTATCAATATCCTTCATAGCTGCTCCTATCTGAATTTTTATCTGTTCTGCGGTACGTTCACCAATCAGCAGGCTATGATATCTACGCAAAGCTTCCATAATATCGGCGGTAAACTCATCACCAGCGATACGAATAGACTGATCGCATACTATACCTGCCAGGGCTATTACTGTAATACCTGTAGTTCCGCCACCAATATCTATAATCATATTTCCCACAGGCTCTTCAACATCTATACCTATTCCCAAAGCCGCAGCCATTGGTTCATGGATGAGATAAACTTCTTTTGCACCAGCCTGTTCAGCGCTATCCCGTACAGCTCGCTTTTCGACTTCAGTTATTGATGAAGGAATACATATCATCATTCGCCAGCTGGGAGGAAATAATGGCTTTTTTGGATATACCATTTTGATCATTTCCCTAAGCATGAGCTCAGCAGCGTTAAAATCAGCAATGACACCGTCTTTTAATGGCCGCACTGTCTTAATACTTTCATGGGTTTTCTCATGCATCATAAGTGCGCGCTTTCCAACCGCTAATACTTCTTTTGGATTATTTCGATTTAAAGCAACAATTGAGGGCTCGTTTACAACAACTTCATCGTTATGTATAATGAGGGTATTTGCTGTGCCAAGGTCTATTGCTATTTCCTGTGTGAACCAGTTAAAAAGTCCCATGCTGCTATATTGGATTTAATATTTTTGAAGGGTTGTGCAAAGTTGGTGGAAATTAATTGAAATGTCAAAGTAAAATAAGGCCGAATGCTTATTTTTTAAGCATTTATAAAACTTGTTCTTAAAAGAGAACCTTTAAAAATGAAAGTAATAAACAAAACAGTAGTGCTTTTATCTCTTGTGAGCCTCTTTGCCGACATTGCGAGTGAAATGCTGTACCCTATAATACCAGTTTATCT
>JBJMLT010000112.1:0-3193 GCA_045805165.1 Flavisolibacter sp. | reverse complement strand
TCGCCTCTTCCTTATTCTCAAGTTGCGTGCGGTACGTTTGAGCTTTAACATACAACTCTCCGGCGGAATTGATACGGTTGGAAAGTTTTTCTTTGACTAAATCCTTTTGTACTTCACTAAGTAGCATGGATTCGGCTATATTGAAAGTAGCATTAACAGCCGTTTCTACTTTATTTACATTTTGGCCGCCTTTGCCACCACTTCGAGTTGTCTGTAATTTTATCTCTGATGATACATCCATTTATAAAAAACCATGATGGACAAATGTAATTACTTAAAATTTGTGCTTCAATTTGCATTAATTAAAAACTAAGGAATGAGATCTGTCATTCAGAGAGTAAGTAGGGCAAGCGTAATCGTAGATGGAAAAATTGTGGGACGTATTAATGGTGGTTTACTTGTATTACTTGGTATTGAGGATACTGACGGGCCAGATGACATAATATGGCTAAGCAATAAAATAGTAAACCTCAGGATCTTTAATGACGCAAATGGAGTAATGAACAGATCAGTATTGGAAACCAATGGTGAGATACTCTTAATAAGCCAGTTTACCCTTCATGCTTCAACAAAAAAGGGAAATCGGCCCAGTTATATAAAAGCAAGTAAGCCTGAAAAAGCAATACCTGTGTATGAACAAATGATCCTACAGTTGCAAAATGACCTTGGAAAGAAAATTGAGACAGGAGTGTTTGGAGGCGATATGAAAGTTGAATTGTTGAATGATGGTCCGGTAACTATTGTTATTGATACAAAAAATAAGGAATGAAAAGGGATATAGAAACAAGGAAAGATATTGAAGAAATCCTGAACACATTCTATAAACAGGCCTTTCAGGACGAACTGATTGGACATTTTTTTACTGAAGTCGTACCACTTGACCTGAATATACACATACCTGTCATAGCGGATTTTTGGGAAGGCATTCTTTTCAATGTACACAAGTACGGAAAGAATGTAATGAAAATACATCAGCAAATTAGTGATCTGTCACCAATACATAAAGTTCACCTGGACAGATGGGTAACATTATTCACTGCAACTATTACTTCCTTATTTGAAGGGCCAAAAGCAGAACTAATGAAGCAACGAGCGAAATCAATAGCAACCTTAATGGATATTAAAATAAATCACTCCACCTGAACCCTCCTTTAAAATCTCCAACTCTCACTCCAAAAGTCATCTGCAATCTCCTTGTTAACTGGTCAACTTGTTAACTGTTAACTATGGATCAATTGCCCTATTTTTATTCCAACTCTTTTAAAATGACCATTGCAGAAGCACAACAACAGGTTGATAGCTGGATAAAAACTACTGGTGTACGATACTTTAGTGAATTGACAAATATGGCTATTCTTACAGAAGAAGTGGGAGAGGTGGCCCGCCTAATGAGCCGTTTGTATGGTGACCAGTCATTTAAGGAAAGTGATAAAAAGAAAGAGCTTTCAGATGAATTAGCAGATGTTCTATGGGTGCTTATATGTATTGCCAATCAAACCGGCATTGATCTTACGGATGCTTTACAAAAGAATTTTGAAAAGAAAAATTTAAGGGATAGTGAGAGGCATGGCAAAAATCCAAAGCTGAAATAAGTCGTGAATCGTCAATCGTGAATTATGAAGAAGTCAAAAGTTAAAAGTCAAAATCTAAAACTGTATTTTTGAACTCTAATAAATAAAACAGGAAAAACTAAAAAGCAAAACCCTTTTCCATTTTTCCTTTTTCATTTTCCCTTCCTCCTCCATTTAAAGCGTATCAAAGCCAACTCAAAGCCAACTATAAGCCAACTATAAGCCAACCCTAAGCCTCCTATTACTACCTCCAGAATAATAAATCGATCATTAAATATGGCATATCTGGTCAAAAACCTAATTGTGCAGCGATGAAAATAGATATGCCATATTCAGCAGTTAGCATTTTAATGTTAAAGGATATACCGAGCTCCCATTGCCCTCATGCTTCAAAATAAAATTCCAGACCCCTTCTAATAATTAATAATCAATAATAAATAATCAACCAATACCTTAGCGCCCTTCGCTCCTTACGCGCCTTTGCGTGAAACGAAAAAACACCGAGTTATAAACACTTTTAACTTTTAACTTTTAACCTTTGACTTATTCCCGACCCCCCGATTCCCGATCATTGACGATTGACGATTGACGATTCACGATTCCCCCCCCACCTTGGCGGTTTTTTTGTAGTGATTCTGTATAATCTGGTAAGGGATGAAGAAAAGGTTCAGCTTAAAAGGCCTATGGGAAGTATTAAAGGATTCATTTTCAGGCTTTTCTAATGATAAGGTAGCCAAGCTTAGCGCCTCTTTAGCCTATTATACCATTTTTTCATTAGGGCCTTTGCTCATCTGTATTATATTTTTATGCGGCTTCTTTTTCGGCCGGGAGGCCGTACAGGGTAATATTTATCACCAGATGGAAGGCTTTGTAGGATCCGACGCTGCAAAACAACTTCAGGATATTATTAAAAATGCAGCCATATCCAATAAGAGCAGTATTGCTGCAATTATAGGTCTGATCGCATTATTGCTAGGTGCTACCAGTGTATTTGCAGAGATCCAGGATTCAGTAAATATGATCTGGGGGCTAAAGCCAAAGCCTAAAATGGGTTTACTGAAATTATTGATAACACGACTAACCTCTTTTGGAGTAATCGCCAGCCTCGGATTTTTATTACTTGTCTCACTCGCTATTACGTCCCTTATAGAAGCATTAAACCAAAGACTGCAGAATGCTTTTCCAAATGTGACAATAGTTGTCTTTTATATAATAAACCTTATTATAACATTAGGAGTAACCACCTTACTCTTCGCCGTAATTTTTAAGGTATTGCCAGATGCTAAAATAAAATGGAAAGATGTTATGGCAGGGTCTATTGCAACAGCCGTTTTATTTATGATAGGCAAATTTGCCATTTCATTTTATATCAGTAAAAGCAATGTAGGAACTACTTATGGTACTGCCGGTTCTTTGATCATATTGCTCTTATGGATCTATTACTCTTCTTTTATACTTTATTTCGGAGCTGAATTTACCAAGTCTTATGCGATTAAATTCGGATCAGAAATACATCCGAATGAATATGCTGTTACCGCCCAACAGGTGCAAATTGAAACAGGTAAAAAAAGCATTCAGCAAAGCCAAAAGGTAGCAGACCAGGTTCAGACAAAAAAGGAAGC
>JBJMLT010000111.1:0-2950 GCA_045805165.1 Flavisolibacter sp. | reverse complement strand
GAAACGAATATTAAGTTTTTGATTGAAGGAGAGGAAGAAATCGGGTCACCAAATCTGGGGAAATTTGTAGCTGCACATAAAGATCTGCTAAAAGCTGATGTTATATTAATAAGTGATAGCGCTATGATCAGCATGGAAAATCCTTCACTTGATATAGGCGTAAGAGGCTTGAGCTATATAGAAGTAGAAATAACGGCAGCTAACAGGGACCTGCATAGCGGAACTTATGGAGGCGCTGTAGCTAATCCAATAACTATTCTTTGCAAGATGATAGCATCATTGCACGATGAAAACAACCATGTTACTATCCCTGGCTTTTATGATGATGTTGTAGTGGCTACAAAAGAAGAACGTGAACTAATGTCGCGCGCTCCTTATAATGAAAATGAATACAAAGAAGAACTTGGGGTTAATGAATTATGGGGAGAAAAAGGATATACTACTAATGAAAGAACAGGGATAAGACCTACGATAGAAATAAATGGAATATGGGGTGGTTATACCGGGGAAGGAGCTAAGACAGTTTTGCCTTCAAAGGCTACTGCTAAGATCTCTGCCCGCCTGGTTCCTAACCAATCATCTGAAAAAATAACTGAAATGTTATTAAATCATTTCAGAAAAATAGCTCCTTCTTCTGTAAAAGTGCATGCATTTGAACATCATGGCGGCGAACCTTATATGACTCCAATCGATAGCAAAGGTTATAAAGCGGCTGCCAAAGCTATTCAAACAACTTTTGGTAAAATGCCAATACCCGTGCGTGGTGGTGGAAGTATTCCCATTTGTTCAATACTGGAAAAAGAACTTGGAATTAAGATCGTATTCATGGGCTTTGGCCTCGATAATGATAATTTACATTCTCCAAACGAAAAGTATAATCTGGAGAATTATTATAAAGGAATTGAGACCATTCCTTATTTCCATAAATTCTTTGCTGAATCAAATTAAATGGCTGAAAAAGAAAAGCTAAGGCTGGATAAATATTTGTGGGCGATCAGGGTATTTAAAACAAGAACACTGGCTGCCGCAGCTTGTGATACTGGAAAAGTAAAGCAGAACGGGACATCAGTTAAAGCAGCAAAAAATGTTCATGTGGGTGATGAATATGAAATAAAAACAGAGGCCAGAAAATGGGTAATAAAAGTTACAGCACTTTTGCCGAGCCGGGTTGCCTATTCAGATGCCATTAAGTATTATTTAGATATAACACCTCAAGAGGAACAAGACCGTTTAAAATTTCAGGCGGTTTCTTTTCATACAGGGAAAAGACAAAGTAAAATTGGACGACCTACAAAGAAACAAAGACGAGAGAGGGATGACTTTTTTGAGCCCTGATATCTGATTTATTGATCATTAATTACATCGTATCTCAAAATCAAACAAAATAGATCTTCATACCAGCGATTTATCTTTGTTTCATGCGGATTGATATAATTACTGTTTTACCAGAATTGCTTGAGAGTCCACTTTCACACTCGATAATGAAAAGAGCTCAGGAAAAAGGATTATTGGAAGTGAAGGTGCACAATCTTAGACAATGGGCTGTGAATGATTATGGACAGGTAGATGATTATCAATATGGTGGTGGTGCGGGAATGGTAATGATGTGTGAGCCTCTGGCTAAAGCGATCACTTATTTTAGAAATGAAAGGAATTATGATGAGATTGTTTATTTGAGTCCGGACGGAATTACATTAAACCAAAAAGTAGCGAATCTACTTTCATTAAAAAATAATCTTCTCTTTATTTGCGGACATTATAAAGGCATCGATGAAAGAATACGACAACATTATATAACTAAGGAACTATCTATTGGAGATTATGTATTAAGCGGTGGTGAATTGGCAGCTGCAGTAGTGATAGATTCAATCGGCCGATTAATACCCGGTGTATTAAATGATGAAACATCTGCCTTGACTGATTCTTTCCAGGATAACTTGCTAGCTCCTCCCGTTTATACCAGACCGGTAGAATTTAACGGATGGAAAGTACCTGATGTACTGTTAAGCGGTGATCCGAAAAAAGTAGATGAATGGAGACATGAGCAATCCCTTTGCAGAACGAAAGAAAGAAGACCAGATCTTTTAAACGATATGAATGAATAAAATTTTTCCCCTTAACTAAAAAATAAAAAGCCTCCTGTGGAAACAGGACGCTTTGATTAGGACATTGCTTCCCTCATAGTTATGACTTATCGGGAAACTCTGTAAAAAATTTTGAGGAAAAAAAAGTGCCCCGCCAAGAATAGCAGGGCTTCACCCTTAACCATACGAAACCAAGTTCTTCATCTATTGTAGAAAAATCTTTCGATTTTAATTATCTATTAGAAGGCCGTGTAAATTTACGTTTCAGCCTATCTCTGAAAATTTTCCTTTCGATGAAAGCCTTAAAAATATCGATAAATGTCAAAGGGTAAAACCCACATATTAAGGTCAATAGATATGCCTATACAGGAAAACGGTTTGTTAAACTAAATGGTTGTCCAGCATAATTCTTACTTCATCCATGGCTTTATAGCACTTCTCTTTTACAGACTCATATTCATTTAACATGTCATTATTATTTTCAAGAGAAGCATTTTCCTCAAGCATGTCAAGATAGGGATGTAATTCTTCTGCCAATCCGACATATCCAACAGTAGATTTTAGACTGTGTGCCATTCTTCTGATTGACTTGTAATCCTGAACGTTTATACTTTCCTTTAGCTGATCTAATTCTATTGGAACCTGTTCAAGGAATTGCTGCATGATCTCCTTTTCAAAGTTTTTATCATTTCCGGAAAGCTCGTGCAGATAGTCCAGGTTAACAACTATAGGGTTATTAGTATTTCCGTCTGAAATTTTTTTAGCGTGTTTTGCTATTAAATTATATAAAACAGTTTCTTTCAATGGTTTGGATACATAGTCGTTCATTCCCAATTGAATGCATTTTTCTTTTTCACCTATCATGG
>JBJMLT010000110.1:0-2052 GCA_045805165.1 Flavisolibacter sp. | reverse complement strand
ACTGAAAAATTGTGGGTAACCATTGACAGGGCTAATCTTAATTTTCCTATGCGGCCGGGTTTTGAATACAAGGGATTTATTCATTGGGATTATGATCCGGAAACAAAGCCACAAAATGTACAGGGAGTTTTGGCCCTTGCGGACCAGACAGATGAAAATATGGGAGGATTCCAATGTGTGCCTGAATTATACAGAACCTATGAAACATGGAAATTAATACAGCCGCAGGACAGGGATCACTTCAAGCCAGATGTAACAGGATTTGAGATTGTAAAGGTCCCAATGGAAGCTGGCGATCTGCTGATCTTTAATAGCCTTCAACCTCACGGTATTCGTCCAAACAGAACTGGTAATAAGGTACGTTTGGCACAATACATTTCAATGATGCCTGCTGAAGAAGATAATAAAGAATTGCGCGATTGGAGAATAACATCCTGGAAAGAAAGAAAAGCTCCTGAAGGATATGCTTTTCCAGGCGATCCCAGGAAATGGGAGCAAACAAAATATGGAACGGCTGTTCTCAGCGATCTTGGAAAGAAGCTTTTGGGATTGGAAAATTGGTAATGATCGGGGAAACCAGGTAGGTTCTAAAATATAAGGGAAAATGTAAAAATCTTTAGTTGCCTTTTCTTAATTTCACGCAACGGATCCCAATTTTTCATTTTTCCTTTTTCATTTTCCCTTCCTCACCCCCTTTAAAACATATCAAAGCCATATCAAAGCCATATCAAAGCCAACTCAAAGCCAACTATAAGCCAACCTCCCGTCAACCTTCAGTC
Source organism: Flavisolibacter sp. (assembly GCA_045805165.1). Classification (GTDB taxonomy): domain Bacteria; phylum Bacteroidota; class Bacteroidia; order Chitinophagales; family Chitinophagaceae; genus Flavisolibacter. Next base: position 1,273 of record JBJMLT010000110.1, on the reverse strand, counting down.
AACCATCAGTCAACCTGTCAACTTGTTAACGTGTCAACTTGTCAACTTGTCAACCTCAAACTTCAAATTCCTATATGAAAAAATATTCACTAGCCCTCATAGCTTTTATAATGTTAGCTATTAATATAAATGCACAAAAGATCCTTCCTTCTGATATATTAATCAATCAGGCCTTAAAAAAAGCAAAGAGTTCAAATAAGAAAGTATTTGTCATTTTCCACGCTTCCTGGTGTTATTGGTGCCGGAGAATGGATAGTTGTATGAATGATGAATCAACCAGGTCATTTTTTGATAGGAATTTTGAAATAGTTCATTTAACTATAATGGAGAGCAATAATAAAAAGGATCTTGAAAATCCCGGCGCAATCGATGTTTATAAAAAATATGGTGGAAAAGATCTATCTGGGATTCCTTATTGGCTAATCCTTTCCAACGATGGAAACTTCATTGCAGATGCCCGCTTGCCAAACGGTCAGAATATTGGTTGCCCTGCCACCGCCCGGGAAGTGGATTATTTTTTGGAGCTGCTAAAAAAAGCTACTGTCATTTCACCTCAGGAACTGCATGCTATAGAATTGCGGTTCAGAAAGGGCCAGGAATAAATGTAAAACTGAAAATTATTTTCATTCTATTTGTTGTATCTTATTATTGAATTAAATTAATTATTTAATTCAGATATCCGCCCCTGTTGTAAAGCCTGTTTTTCTAACTGATTTGCTTATGAACAGGAGAACCTTTTCTACTCTTGCTATATTTGGAGGCATTGGTCTTTACATCCCTTCTTTAAATTGTACTAATAATAGTAAAAAATATAAGTCTATTGCCTGGCCACAATCTTTAACTCCTATATGTGATACGGCAACAATAAAGCAAATCGGCATCGACTACAGAAAGAAATTTCCCGAAGAAACTCAAACTGATCATCTGGCTCAATTGATCTTAACTGATAAGAATGGAAAAATACTTAGCGATCTAACAGATACAAATTCTTTCGGTATAATGCTAAGGGATAAGATCAGTCAGGATTTCAGGTCAGGTGAAACAATTATAATAAAAGGATGGGTCCTGTCCAAAACGGAAGGCAGGCAGTGTGCTTTATTTTCCCATTTAAATTAATACATCATGCATACCGATGCCAGGTATATGGATAATGATTCAGTGATCCAGGGAGACATTTGTATCATTGGTGCCGGTGCAGCTGGTATCAGTATAGCCATGGAATGGAATAATACCCCATGGAAGGTTGTCCTATTGGAAGGGGGTGGATTTGATT
>JBJMLT010000109.1:0-3544 GCA_045805165.1 Flavisolibacter sp. | reverse complement strand
TTGAAAATGTCGAGGTCAATACCATTCAGAACATGATTATCCCCGAATGATTTATGAAGATCACGGATTGAAATAATCAATTCATTACCGGTATGATGGATCTCTTTAGCCATAGTTACCTAAGCGCATTTACTATTTGAACGATGATCATTTCTTCAACAAAAATGAAAAACATGGAAACCACCACTGACATATTAGCTGCCTTTCCTACACCTTCAGTGCCTTGTGATGTGGTATAACCTTTATAGCAGCCAACCATACCAATAGTAAACCCATAAACAATGGCACGTATAATGGAAGAAGTATAATCGAGAAAAGTTATCTTCTGAAATGCGCTTTGTACAAAAGCGGTAAAGCTGGTAAGCTCGTTCATATGAATATCCAGATATGCCCCCAACATGGCTACGAAAGCCGTATACATCATTAACAGCGGCAACATGATGGTTGTAGCAACCACCCTACTGACGATCAAAAATTTAAAAGGGTTCACGGCGGATACTTCCATAGCATCAATCTGCTCGGTCACTTTCATGGAACCCAGCTCGGCGCCAATACTTGAACCGACCTTACCGGCGCAGATCAAAGCAGTAACCAAAGGAGCCAGAGCCCTGATAATCGCAATAGCAACTAAAGATGGCAACCATGAAGTGGCGCCGAATTCGGAAAGGGAGGGACGTGATTGCTTTGTGAAGACCAGACCGGTGATAAAACCGGTAAGTGTGATGAGAGCAAGCGATTTATAGCCTACATTATAGCATTGGCGGATAATTTCGTTCCCTTCAAAAGGCTTTTTGAATACCTCTTTAAAGAACCGACCTACAAATAATACAACATCATAAATAGAAGCAAAGAACCGGTCTGTTTTTTTTGAGATAAGAACCTTATCTGCCTGCTTGTTACCTGCTTCCGCCTGGTTGTTCAGCATATTAATAGATTGGGAGAATTTGTTCTATTATTTATTTACAATTGAACGCAAATTTGCAATTTATCCTTCAGTTTGCCGACAATAGTAATCCATAGTTTCCAAATTGTGTTTTTAATACTAATGCTTTTTATAAAATTATCATACCATGCGTACCTATTTAATTGATTTAGAAATAAATAATCTTTGTTTTTACTGTATTTTCAACTAGATTTGGCTACTGCTTTAACTATGATTGCTGTCTTTGTCTTATGTGAGAAAGTGAAAATGAAAATTCCTTATGATGAAAAGATTGATCCTTCGATCTTTTCCTACTCATCATATAATCTCCTCACAGCATTATCATATACAGAACGACTTCAATCTGATCAATCATTTCAATTTAATTCTTTAAATATTTAAATCAAATACAGCTTATGCAAATTGACGGTCCATGATTCCAATGTTGATGTTAAGAATTCAACATTATATTTTAAAAACAATATTAACTATCAAAGTATGAAAACAAGAGGAAATACTGCTTATTTAAAATATCCTTCTTTTTTAAAAACCAAAAAACTGATCAGATTTTTCTGCCTGCTTTTTCTGCTGACGGGGTTTACCAAAGCGAATGCATCTGATATAAGAGTTACAGGAAAAATATCAGGTGAAAACGGAGAAGCATTATCAGGAGTTTCAATAACAGTGAGGGGCACATCCATTGGAACAACAACAGATGCCAATGGATTGTTTTCGATTAGTGTTCCGAATGCCAACAGCATTTTGGTGATATCCCATGTTGGGTATGCCACTCAAGAATTTGCAGTTGGTAACAGAACCACGCTAAATATAACACTTGCACAAGCAAGAAGCACCATGGATGAAGTAGTGGTGATAGGTTATGGAACTGCAAGCAAGCGTGACCTGACCGGATCTATTGTAAAAGTTTCCGGTAAGGAAGTAGCTGACAAACCGAATACCAATCCTGTATCTTCTTTGCAAGGCAAGGTTGCAGGATTATCTGTAGTGAACAATGGGACTCCCGGAGCGGCACCTGATATACGCATTCGCGGTACAGTAAGCATTGGTCAGGTACATCCATTATATGTTGTAGATGGAATATTAAATGATAATATAGATTATCTCAATCCCAATGATATTGAATCAATAGAAGTGTTGAAAGATCCTTCTTCGCTTGCGATCTTTGGTGTTAGAGGAGCGACTGGCGTTATTGCAATTACAACAAAGAAGGCAAGAGCCGGACAAGTAAATATCAATTTCAATACAAACTATGGTTTCAAAAAACTGGTAGATAAGATTAAGCTTGTAAATGCAGACCAGTTTAAAACTTTATTCGCGGAAGAACGTGCATTAGATGCAACTAATCCTACTACAGTTCCGTATGATTATACAGGGTTAACTGCCAATACTGATTGGCTTGACGCAGTAACCAGGACCGGGCAATTCAGTTCAAGTAATTTGAGTGTTTCCGGGGGAACCGACAGAAACCGATTTAATATGGGACTTGGTTATATTTCTGATGAAGGAATAATAAGGCACGAAAAACTTGAAAGAATAACTCTTTCTATAAATGATGAATTTAAATTAAGCAATGCTATCAGAATTGGCTTCAATTTAAATGGTTCAAGGCAGCAAAATCCATATGATGCCACATGGGTATTGGATGCAGCAAGAAAAGTGATTCCACAGGTCTCTGCCGGAACGAAACGCTTCTTTGTTAAAAATCCATATGGGCCAGATAGCTTAAATATGGATATTTATTCAGGACTTGATGTTGGCCTTCAATCTTCGGGAGTAATAAATCCTTTAGTTACGCTTGAAAATGAATGGAACAAAACAAAAAGCATTGAATACAGAACGGTTGGAAGTGTATTTGCCGAAATTACTTTCCTTAAGAACTTCACATTCAGGTCAACTGTTTACGCAGATATGAGTAATTTGAACAGACGTGTATATGTTCCTTTATATTATGCATATGACCCTAAGAACAACACCCCTTACATATATAGCCAAAGTACATCTGTTACAGAAAGTGATCAGGACTGGAAAAAATTCCAGCAGGACCACCTTCTTAATTTTAAGAAAAACTTCGGTGCCCATAATATAACTGCATTAGGAGGGTTTACAACTTATTATATTGGAAATTTCAACCGGTTTGGGAAAGCCAGTCAGGCAACAGGCCCAACAGCTTTACCAATACCTGATGATCCAAGATTCTGGTATATAACATCCGGTTTTGAAAATTCAGGAACCTCACCGGCTACGTCAAGTCAAAGCGAAGCTGCAACAGTCTCCTACCTTGCCAGGGTACTTTATAATTATAATGGTAAATATTATCTGAATGGTTCATTCAGAGATGACGCTTCCTCAAGAATTCCAGAAAAAAATCGTCACCAGCAATTCTGGGCAGTTGGTGCTGCATGGGAATTAACGAGAGAGGATTTTATGCAAAATGTGCATTTTTTCAATTTTCTTAAATTAAAAGGATCAATTGGAGTATTAGGTAATCAATCAGCTTACCGTATTGATGGCTCCCCATTAGATTATCCATTTTATCCTAATTTAAGGACCGGGAACAATGCGGTATTTGGGACAAATATTTATTCAGCTGCTGATCCGGAA
>JBJMLT010000108.1:0-5698 GCA_045805165.1 Flavisolibacter sp. | reverse complement strand
TGTCTGCTAATTATTTTATTATATAGTTACAAAATCCTGAAAGGCTGATTTTTTAATTAACAAACCATGACCAAACTCTATTTTTATAAAATCCATCAAAAACATCAGCCTGTTCAGGAATCTTTTTTATAATTATACCCTGTCGAATTTTATTTTTTATCCTTTTCGTATTTTATTCAGCCAACTAATTATTTGTTGGCTCATTTCTTCTGGCGCCCCTTCATGTGGAAAATGCTTTTCACCCGAAATAAAATGTAATTCTGCATTTTTCATCATTGACAGAATCCGTTGTGGGATTCCCAATTTGGTTAATGGATCCAGTTCACCATAAATTAATAGAACGGGTAATGAATTGAACCGGGTTTCAAATGTTCTTTGAATTTGCTCAAGCAATATTTCCTGTTTAACCAATTGATAAAGCATGCTTGTTGAAATCCTTCTGATGATGCCTGAACTGAACATGGCCTTATACGTATCCTTTTCTTCTTTGGTCATTTTTCTTTTTTTCACACCAGATGAGGTGACTATTCTAATTATCAGATTGAAATTGGAATTGAAGAAGTTAAAAACCTTGCTATTCACCAGTTTCAGCATGGTCTTGATTTTCGGGTATTGTGACACTGGAAAAATTATTGTATCTGTAAGAATAATTCCTCTTAACCATCCGGGATGTTTTATAAATACGGTAATACCGGCGTGACCTCCTACTTCCTGCATAATGAGAAAAACGGATGTTACTTCAAGCTTTATTAATAATTTTTCAATTATGGCTGCTTCCCTCATAATGGATGGCGTATATCCTTTAGAAGCAACAGAAAGACCAAAGCCCGGAAAATCAGGAGCAATGCAACGGAATTGCCTGGATAAAACCGGAATCATATTCCGGTACATAAAAGATGATGATACAGGAGGATGGCAGAATAAAAGCACATCACCGCTGCCTTCATCAATAAAATGAATATGCTGATCTTCAATTTCCATCCATTTGCTTTCAAATGGATACAAATGATGATCATACCCCATTAAAGGCATACCTGATAATTTATGAATTAACCCTCTGCTTTTTTTCTCTTCGTAGCTCAAGCAATAAACCTATTATGGAAAGAATTGTAAGTAAGATCTCTGTAACCAGAACCTTTTGTCCAAAATCAGAATGTCCATCAACAACTAAACTTATGATCCGTACAATTGTCGTTATAGCTGCAATAATAAAAACAGAAAATATTCCCCTGAATATCTGCCTTTTGGAAAAAATACTTGTTAATGTAATAATTGCAAAACTTAAAGGGAATGCTCCCATACTAACACGCACCACTGAAAATGCTGTTGCAGATCCCAGGCTTATATCCGATACTGCACTTGACTCTAAAGGATGAAGTATAGACTTTAATGCAATTATAGTGAACAGAACAGAAACAAATACAAGAACAACCCTGTTAAGCCAGATTCCAAAACGTGAAAGCTTATCCATTTTTTGATATTTATATACGATAATTATTATAATACAATCATGGGCAAGTGCCTATTATATGACAGTGATATCTTTTTTTTGTGACATGTTTATTTTAAGATCTCTTTTTTCAGTCAGATCATTACCAATTTTGCCATTGTTTCATCGATCATAATTCAATTCGAATTCCGAATGTGGGAAATATGCCCAAGCCTATCCTGTAAAATGTTCCCGTCAATGGTTGCAGCAGCGTGGAATTTTCATTGAACCGGTTCAGAACATCCACAATATCAATAAAACCCGTCCAGGCTATCTTATTTTTTTGTACTCTGTAATCCGCACGGATATCCCAACTGATAAAATCGGTAACACGGCTGGCATTCTTTTCCACGATCTCTTCAGAATACCTAAGGAACTGCTGGTTATTAAAAACATTTTGATAAATTATATATTTATCAAAGGGTCTGCCGGTGGAATAGCGGAATTTGGTAGATAAGATCCATCTTTCATTGGGTTCATAACTTGCCAGAAGACTAATGATATTTGGCTGACTAAAAGTAAAATCATAATTACCAAGACCATCATGATCATTTCTTTTGGATACTCCGTAGGAATAGCCAACCTGCCCGTAATAGCGATCTGAAAGGCGCTTTGTTAAGTTAATATCGCCTCCGTAAGCATAACCCGTACCGTTATTGGTTAGAAAACTCTTACCGGTAAGCGGACGTGTTGCCAGATCATTCAAATCTTTATACCATCCTTCCACTACTAGCTTTAGATCGGGAGAAAAATAATTTTTATACCCCAAAATGTATTGAATAGTGCGCTCTTCTTTCAGCTTATGGCCAGGAGCCTGTCCAGCCAGATCTATATATGAAGGATCCTGATAGTAAATGCCAGCTGCGAAATTGATACTTTGCTTTTCATTCAATAAAACGCTACCGGTAAGCCTTGGAGAAACTACTCTTTGATCTGTAAAGCTGGTATAATCGAAACGCACTCCCGGATTTAGAATAAATCCTCTGAATAAACTAAAGGATAGATCTGCATAAGCAGAAACGTTATAACCCACATCGTCAAACCGGGAATTAAAATCGGAAGGCTGCAGGATTAAAAATTTTTCAGTTGTGTCTGGCCTGAGATCACCGGGGTAAAAAGTATACAACGTATCCGCATGCTCAAGCCTGCGACTATAGTCCAGGTGAACCCTTGCCAGATCAATACCCCCGGTAAATGTTACTGAACTGGTATGCACAGTAAATATAGAACGATAGCCTGCCTCCTGCTGATCATTTTTTATATGTCTTAAATTACGGTCGGCCGGGATATAATTTTTATCGGCAAGGTTGCCATTTGCATCCACAACTGGATAAGCATAACCTAAAAAATTGTCTACATCGGAAAGCCGGTAATAGGCAATATTTTTCCACACACTGTTTGTACCTGTGAGCGTTCTTAAATTTAATCCGAAGATGGCCTTATCTGTTGTAGATTCACCATCAAAGTTTGAGGAGTTATCTTTTGAAATATTACCGGCATCCCTGATATCTCCAATGGTACGCACATAATGCTCGGGGTTGTACATGCCTATAAACGATAATTTATTTTTTTTATTCAGCTCGGTGGTTATCTTGATCATGTAATCGCCGTAAGAAGGTAAACCAGCCCCTTTCAGGTCCACCACTTTTTCAAGCAGCGAAAAATTCTGATACCGGGCAGTGGCAAACAGACTGGTATTCTTAAACACATGGCTTGGTCCATCATAGATCAGCGTAAAGCCAAGCAGATCGAACTGACCACTCCAGGAAGAAGAAAACTTATTTCCTTCCTTAATTCCCAGAGAAAGAAATGAGGAGCTTTTTCTTCCATATTGCGCCGGAAAACCACCACTCTGAAATAAGGCATTGTCTACTACCCGAGGAGCAAAAATGCTGAACCTGCCGCCATTCGGATCATTAAAACCTGCGTTGAATCCTTCTATTTCCAAATGCGAAAGTTCAAACATTGGCATATCATCCACCATATATACATTATCGGCTGTGCCCTGCCCTCTTACAGAAATGGCAGAATATTGCGCTCCCCCACTTGTAACTCCGGGCAATATGCCAATAGCTCTGAAGATATCTCCTTGCGCTCCCGGATTTCGGAATATTTCTTCCCTGGAAAAAGAATAGGTTGAAACTGGCAGGCGAGGATTATTTTCATTTCGATAAGCCTTCACCGATACAGCGCCCAAAGAAGAAGTAGCTTCGATCATTTCCCATTCTGCAAAATAAATTTTGTCACGTACCACCAAAACATCATTCACTATTTTTTCCTGGTATCCAATTATAGATGCGGCAACGGAATATGTTCCTTCTGGAACAGATTCGATCTCAAACATTCCAAGTGTATCTGTAACTCCGGTGCGATTCGTGCCTTTAACCATCACAGTTACTCCAACAAGGGGTTGTTTGGTTAACTGACTAATTATTTTTCCATGAATGGCACCTGAAAACTGACCTTTTGACGTTAAAGAAATAAAAATCCATAAAATCAGTCCAATAACTTTTCCTTTCATATTGAATCTTTTAAAGTTTTTAATTTATTATCATTGTAGAATTAAGCTTTATAGAAGCAAAACAGTACCATCAGGTGCTACGGACTGTTGCCACCTGTTTTAGAATAATAACAGATAGTGAATCTGTTAGATTTGTAATTTACCTGAAAGAAAAAAAATCTTTTTTTCTATTCAATAATCCTTCCGTATACTTCCACAATCCGGAATTTTGTTTCAGAAATAAAATTTTCAGTTAAATTAATTAGAGATTAATTGGCGGAATGAACACCTATACGATTACCTTCTGTATCTATAAATTGTGCAATAAATCCGTTTTGCCGGTCTCCCATTTGCGTTTTCTGCATAACTATTTTTCCTCCGGCCTGTTCTACCATGGAAAGTACCGTTAACAGATCATCTCCACCATGCAAATACACAACAGGTCCCGTTCCCGATGGTTGAACATGCTTATTTTGAACCAGTGCGCCACCTACTTTACGACCCTCCCGGTCATAGGGGAAAACCGCAAACTTCATATCCTCTAATGTGGTTATAGTTAATTTTTCATTCAGGATCTTTTCATAAAAAAGAACCGCTCTTTCAAAGTCCAGTGTTGGTATGGCAAACCAATCAATTGCATTTGTTTCTTTCATGATATTTAAATTAAGATCATTCAATTTGATTTTTAAAGAATCAGGTACTTATTAGATCGAAAGGATCATGAAGTTGTGACATAATACCTGCTTTATATTCTTTTTAAAAAAAAGACATTCATGTGTCACAAAACCATTATAGTAATGCTCTTATTCAGAAACCAATTTATTCAGGAGTCAATTAAATATATATGGCCAGGAAAATAATTACCATCGCTCTCACTATTCTTATATCTGTTGTAATCTTGTTCGGAGCAATATTGAAAATTTTAGGATCTAATACGGTTGTAATACCCTTAACAAAATTAGGTGTGAGTCCTTTTATTCCTGCATTAGGAATTATGGAGATCATTTTTTTGGCTCTGTTCCTTTTTCCGGTAACACGTAAAATAGGATTGCTTCTATTCTCCTGCTATTTTGGGGGAGCCATAGCTACTCATATCTCTCATAGTGAAAGTGTGTTTTCTGCAATGCCGCCAATCATATTGATCTGGATCGTAGCATATTTAAAAGATCCTTCAATTTTTTTAACCAGACCAAAAGCTCCTAAGCTATCATTTGAGAAGAAACAAACATTCCGTGAAAATTATGCAGGTAAATAAAAGGTAAGCGAAAAATAATTGAAAAATCTTCTGATATTAACTATAGCACCTAGGAAATCTCTAGTGTATCCTCTATATCCATTCCTCGAAATAGTTTCCTAAATAAAAGCCTTGCAAAAGTCACAGGAAAAACAGTAACTACTATGGATGAAGCAATAAGAAGATCTAAACGTAAGGAATTGCTTGAATACAAAAAGGCCCAATAGTTAAAACAACTCGAGATAACCGAGACCTCATTTTTCCAGAATAGTCATTACAATTTCTATACTAATTATTTTTGACATATTTAATTTCAATTCCAAATCGTTAAATATCATGCTTCTTTATTCATACACTATGAACATAGCCGTTGTAAATCAAAGTTATCAAGTTAACCGATACTGCCAATTCTATTCGTTCTAATTAGATGAATAATTTCTTGTAATACCTTCCATATAAACAAAGGATTCACACT
>JBJMLT010000107.1:0-2178 GCA_045805165.1 Flavisolibacter sp. | reverse complement strand
TGCCAAACCATTTTTGGTTATTTCTTATATCTTTTAAATGGACGAGGATAGCGCCGGCAGCAATTAGAAATAAATGGATAAGTATTCCTTTAAATACAATTAATAAAAACTTTTTATTTAACGGAAGAAATGAATAAAGAAGAATACAAAATGCACAGCAGAATAAAAAAGAAACTAATAAAAAAAGGGAAATTGAAATTGTCCACTGAATTAGGATCCCTGCGATCAATGGAATAAGTAATCGAAGTACAGGATTACCATTCCAGAAATAAACAGAACTTTCACTCATTCAGGATCAAATGGATTGTTACATGAAAATAACAATCCATCCTATACAATAATCTTATTCACATTATTATGCTAGCAAGCTATTAGCTTATGAATATGCCAGTGAAATCTTTTAAAACCTGCAATCTTAAATCTGCAATCTAAAATTGAAAATGGTAATTAAAATGTATATCTGATCCCCAATCCACCCCAGCTTCCATTAAAGCCAAAGCCACTACCAAATTCAAAACTTGGCTGCCAGTCTAGCGAAATATTTATTGGGGAACTGTTGAATTTATAATCAATGCCTATTACTCCATCTGCACCTAATACAGTTGACCTGCTATGACCATTAAATGAATTATAAAATCCTATATGTGCTCCTCCACCATAATACCATTTTAAGCCACCAATGCCTTGAATATCATTATGCACTTCATATAAAGCCGCAAGCCTGAACCCTTTTGTATAAAAATATCCAATTACTTCTGCTGCATTATTGCCATTCAGAAATTGCTTATAAGAAATGCCTCCTCCATCAAAGATCTTTACCCCTACAGCATGTGTATAAGACTCACCTTCATATGTTTTATTTTGTGCCTGAACGATAATAATTGATAAGCTGAAAAAAGATGAAAGGATCAGGTATTTCATTTTTAAGAATTTAAATGGTTGTGAAGGCATTCCTTTTTCTTCAGTATCCATTTTCTACGATCATCCCAGAACGTAAAAGTTTATTTTTTCTTATCGGAAGCTAAGAGGATTAACTTTTATTTATCAGCAGTTATCTATGTCGAAAAAGATAAAATAATCGATCATGGACTTATTTTTTCCATCGGATTTTGTATACTTCGAAAACCAAAATAAATGGCAACCAGTAACGATGCTGAGGCCGTTATAAAAAACGTAACTGCGCTACCATAAAAAGACCATATAATTCCGGCAATTATGCTTGCTAACAAAGTGCATATGCTTTCGCATGAAGTATAAAATCCAACTGCCGTTGCCGTATTTTGCCCATGAGCAATATTGGTTATCCATGCTTTGGTAATACCTTCTGTTGCCGCCGCATAAAGGCCATAAATTATAAAGGAGGTGTATAAAACTGTAATATTTGAAACAATGCCGAATAAAAAATAGACTATTGTAAAAAGGCAAATCCCACCAATAAACACTCTTTTAATTCCAATTTTATCTGCTAAAGATCCCAGTGGATATGACCCTATGGCATAAACTACATTATATAGAATATAGGCCATTATAGTAGTTGTATCATTGCCAGTAACCATCTTGGCCTTTAATAAAAGGAAAACGTCCGAGCTGTTAAATAATGCCAGAAATAATAGTCCTGTTACCAATCTTTTATAATCTTTGGAAGCTATATTCCAGTACCTGAAAAATGAAATAAAATTCCCTTTTCCAAGGGTAGATTCTGGTTTTCTTTCTTCCTTTAGAAAAAAGATAAGTAGTACTGAAATAAGACCTGGTATAAAAGCCAGTAAAAAGATTAATTGGTATTGATGGGGATGAGAAATTAGAAATACTAATGCTAAAGTGGGTCCAATTGCGGCACCTGCCGTATCAATGCCTCTGTGAAAACTGAATACTCTTGCTTTTGTTTCCGGCGTGGCGTTTTGGGATAACAACGCATCCCTGGGAGCTGTTCTTAATCCTTTGCCTAATCGGTCTGTTGTCCTGGTAAAGAATACCCAAATGGGGTTTTGAAAAAAAGAAAGTAAAGGCTTCGAAACAGCGCTTAAAAAATACCCCCATTTAATAAATGGTAGCCTTAAGCCCTTTTCATCGCTTATTTTGCCAAAAAATCCTTTACTTACTCCGGCAGTAAAATTTACCATTCCTTCCAGTACTCCAATTAATAAAATTGAAAACCCTATTTCCCTTAGATAAACT
>JBJMLT010000106.1:0-3715 GCA_045805165.1 Flavisolibacter sp. | reverse complement strand
GAAACGTTTACATCAATATTGCCACTGCCATCAAGGGGATCAAAAAGACATACATATTTTGAATTCCTGCTTACTTCATCATCAAAGGCCACAAAATCGTCCAGCTCTTCACTGGCAATACCGGCACAGCTTATTCCATGGTGCAATACGCCCATAAATTGATTGTTAGCAAAAACATCGAGCTTCTTTACATCTTCTCCCTGCACATTTGTAGTACCTGCGTCACCGAGAATATCTACCAAACCTGCTTTGTTAACTTCGACATTAACTCTTTTAGCGGCCAGTCCTATGTCTCTTAATAAGGAACTTAATTCTCCGGTAGCTTTTGGGAATTGTCTTAATTGATAAATAGTGAATTCATCAAGGGTCAGGATTTGTCTGTTTACAGCAGTCATGCAGGGTTGTTTATTTCGGCAAAAATAGCGGGAATAAGGTTTCGGTCAGAACTCAAACCTTATAGATTACCTGAATGGTTTCCGGGGTCTGCTGCTTTAATACAATTCTATTACCGTTTACTAATTTTTGGAATAATTCATCCGTATAATGTCTTATAGTGAGCATGGTAAGGTCTTTTGATACAGATACATCGCAGATCTTTGATGCTTTTTCTGCGAACTCATTTACCTTATCAGAGAAATCGTCTATTATAACAAGTAAGCTTATAGCTGCAGTTTGGGTTAGATTAGGTTTGAACTTCAAATCTTCAAATAATTCGAATATATCTGCAGATAATCCTTCTCCCACAAATGAATAATCTCTCGAAGTTAATTGCAACAGCACCTGCTTTTCTTTATATACAATTATGGGAGGAAGAGAGTCTACATTTTTGCTATGTATCAATGTTCCCTTTTCATCTGGATGAATGAAAGAACGTACGTATAATGGTATATTTTTATTATGGATAGGCTTAATGGTTTTAGGATGTATTACCTGAGCTCCATAATAAGCCATTTCAATTACTTCCCTGTAATTTAGCTCACTGATCCATTGAGCTTCTTTGTATATCTTAGGATCTGCATTCATAACCCCCTGAACATCTTTCCATATAGTTAGATTTTCCGCATTGAGAAGATTCGCAAAAATAGCAGCTGTATAATCACTTCCCTCACGGCCCAAGGTGGTACTTTCGTTTTCATCCGTCGCCCCAATAAATCCCTGTGTCAGTACTATTCCAATAGAATCAAATTGTGCTGCTACTTTTCTGTTCACATTATCGCTGGTAACATTCCAATCAATAATTGCATTTCTGAAATTATCATCTGTACGAATAATATCCCTGACATCCATCCATTGGTTAAGTATTCCTTCATTGTTTAAAAAATCGGAGACAATTGATGTAGAGAGAAGTTCACCAATACATACAATCTGATCATAATAATAATCGTATTCTTTTATCGGCGTATCATGTAAAAGCCATTCAATTTCTGTAAAAAATTCTTTCAGGTGATTACTATTGCACTTCAATTGTTCAGAAACATTGATATGATCGAATTTAATTTGGTTAAAAAGCTGCAATGAAAATTCTCTATTTCCGGCATAAAATGCATCAACGACCTTCTCAAGGGCATTTGTTGTTTTACCCATTGCCGATATGACTACAAGAAGCTTTTCACCCTGATATTTTTTTAATATGGTTGCTAAATTTTTAATCCTGTCTGTGGAATTGGCAGAAGCTCCTCCAAACTTGAAAACCTTCATGTAACTTATTTAAGGCGCAAAAATACAGGCAGTACGGTCAAAGAAATCAATTGTAAAACGTGGGATTTAAGTTGAACCTTATTCAATTACGAAGCTCTGAATCATTTTTTTTGCAACAGGCTTATCAGCTAATAGTGCGGGTTGCCAACCAGGCATTTGTTCTAAAATGGTGATAAGGCTATCATCAAAATCTTCATTTACACCATTTATTACTTTAAAATTCGTTGGTGTACCGTCTGAATCAACTATAAATTCAATTTTAATATTAGCTTTTTTCATTCCATCGGGTAATGATGGAATCAGGGCTTTACCCATTTTACCGAGGTATTTTAAGAAATTATCACCCCCACCCGGAAACTGAGGCCATTCATTCACTACATCGGCCAGCTCTGTAATATTTCTAGTTCTATGCTGTACAGGTATATGCTTTGGCTTTTGAATAATGACTGGAACTTTTTTTGCAAGCCCATCAAAAACATATTCTCCCGAATTATCTGTCATGATGACCGGCAACTGGTGAGTAAGTTCAAAATGATCATATACATTTTCCAACTTTTCAGCAAATAATTTTAGCTCTTTATCGTTCCTTGTTAAAGTAGCCAAGTAATCCTCACTTCTTTTATTATTGTATCGAATAGGATAAATATGAACAGGAATAAAATCCTGACCTGAATTCCTTGCATAAGTAGCCAAAATATAAATTTCTTCAATTTGCTGATCAGTTACAGGAATACAACCTACCGTGACACAGCTTCCATGAATATATATATCCCCTCCAGGCCGGGCTGAATCGCTTAAAATCTTATCTGATTCATTAGGATAGTTCAAGCCAAGTGATAAATGATAATTGCTGTTAGGATTGAATTCATTTATATAATAAAATCCTTCAGGAACCTGGTAATCGCCAGCCATTCTTTTAGGGCCAAGGGTTCCGGCTAAAGCGCATATCTTATAAACTTTAAACAATCTGTAAGGTTCTTTTCTTTCATTTTTTACCCAAACCTCCAATTGTCCATCGTATTTAAACGACCTTATATAAATATATTTTGCCGGCCAATGCAAACCTTTAGATATAAACTGCTTTTCTAAAGTATCTTCTTTATGCTTAAGGGCATCCGCAGGCCTGGTTAGTGTACGCTGGTAATCTACAAACGAAGCTGCTGTGCCCTGACTAAATGCCGCCGTGGCTAATAATAAATAAATGGTAAAACTTATAAGTATTTTCATTGGTTTGATAGCTATATAATTAGGTCTGGCAATTTCTTTTATAAAGTGTAAAGAAAACTACAAAAAAGCCAGGCTTATAAATTGCCTCTGGCTGCCTGCTCTCTTTCAATAGCTTCAAATAAGGCTTTAAAATTACCTTTACCAAAGCTTTTAGCTCCTTTACGCTGAATTATTTCAAAAAATAACGTCGGCCTGTCTTGTACCGGTTTTGAAAAAAGTTGTAAAAGATAGCCTTCATTGTCTCTATCTACAAGAATTCCCAATTCTTTTAATGGTTCCATGTCTTCATCAATTTTACCAACTCTTTCCTGAAGATCATCATAATAAGTGCCAGGTACTTTTAAGAACTCAACACCTCTGCTTATCAGCTCACGTACTGTTTTGACTATATCATTAGTTGCCAAAGCTACGTGCTGAACTCCTTCGCCATTATAAAATTCAAGATATTCTTCTACCTGAGATTTCTTTTTGCCTTCTGCCGGTTCATTTATCGGAAACTTAACAAATCCATTACCATTACTCATTACCTTACTCATTAACGCAGAATATTCGGTTGAAATATCTACATCATCAAATGATAAAATATTTTTGAATCCCATAACATCCTGATAGAATTGAACCCATTTATCCATCTGATTCCAACCAACATTTCCTACGCAGTGATCTACATATAGAAGTCCAGTATCTACAGGAGTAAAAAAAGGATTACTCCAAGCTCTGAAGCCAGGCATAAAAGGGCCATTATAATTTTTACGCTCAACGAACAAATGAACAGTATCTCCATAAGTAT
>JBJMLT010000105.1:0-11995 GCA_045805165.1 Flavisolibacter sp. | reverse complement strand
CTTCTAATTGTTACGATTTCACTTACTTTGCCCCTCAATATTTAATTATGGCGTCTATACTGATCATAGATGATGAGAAGGCAATCCGTAAAACTCTTACTGAAATATTATCCTTTGAAGGTTACAAATTGGAAGAAGCCGCTGATGGCGAAGAAGGACTTAAACGATTCAGGGAAAAATCGTTCGATGTAGTTCTATGCGATATTAAAATGCCTAAAATAGATGGAATAGATTTCTTGCAAAAAGCTGTAGAGATAAATTCAGATGTTCCTATCATTATGATCTCAGGCCATGGAAATATTGAAACAGCAGTTGAGGCAGTGAAAAAAGGAGCGTACGATTTTATTCAGAAGCCACCCGATCTCAACCGCCTTCTAATTACAATTCGTAATGCCATGGAGCGCAATAGTCTGGTGAACGAAACAAAATTATTAAAGAGAAAGGCATTTAAAGTTCAGGATATGATCGGCGAATCTGAACCGATCAAAAAAATAAAAGAGACAATTGAAAAGGTAGCGCCAACAGAAGCAAGAGTAATGATTACCGGAGAAAATGGAGTAGGTAAGGAGCTTGTGGCAAGATGGCTTCATGAAAAGAGCAGCAGAGCGGGAAATGCACTCGTAGAAGTGAACTGTGCTGCAATACCCAGCGAGTTGATCGAGAGTGAATTGTTCGGTCATGAGAAAGGCTCTTTTACTTCTGCAATTAAGCAACGCATTGGAAAATTTGAACAGGCTAATGGAGGCACACTATTCCTTGATGAAATAGGAGATATGAGCTTAAGTGCTCAGGCTAAAGTTTTACGTGCATTACAGGAAGGTAAAATAACAAGGGTTGGTGCAGATAAAGATATAAACGTAGACGTTAGAGTAATTGCTGCAACCAATAAAGATCTGATGAAGGAAGTGGAAGCAAAGAACTTCCGCATCGACCTTTATCACAGGCTTAGTGTAATTCTTATTCATGTACCCTCTCTAAATGAAAGAAGAGAAGATATACCATTGCTGGTAGAGCAGTTTCTTGAAGATATTTGCGAAGATTATGGTATCGCTCCTAAACTTATTTCAGACGATGCACTCTCTTTATTGAAAGAATATAACTGGACAGGTAATATCCGTGAATTACGCAATGTAGTTGAACGTTTGGTCATTCTTTCCGGTAAAACCATTATGAAAGATGATATCAAAACTTATGTGCTTCCTAAATCCTGATTATTGTGATAGTTAACGACTTTAGCAAAAACTTTGCTATGCTGCTCTTCCATCGGCTGTTTAAAATGATAAATTTGTTTCTTTTAAAAATAAGCTAATGCCCCTTTCTCATCTTCTCACAGTTTATTTAATATCCGTACTCATTGTATTTCTTCCATCATTCGGACTGGCAAAAATGTTTCAGAAAGCAGGAGTTGCACAATGGAAAGCTTTTATACCTTATTATAATACATGGATAATGCAGGACTTGGCTAAACGTCCAAAGCATTGGGTTTTCTGGCAATTCATACCTGTTGTGGGCTGGTTCATAAGCCCTGGTATTTTCATAGAATTTGTAAAGCTATTTGGCAGGTTTACTCTTGGCGAGCATATTCTGGCTGCTTTGTTAGCTCCGTTTTATTTTCCATATCTCGGATACTCACCTAACATAAGATATATCGGACCTGAAGGTGCTAAAAGATACAAGAAGCCAGGATGGCGCGAATGGGTTGATGCAGCTGTATTTGCAATTGTTGCAGCCACACTTATAAGAACTTTTGTGTTTGAAGCATATACTATCCCATCGGGCTCAATGGAAAAGACATTGCTGATCAATGATTTCCTTTTTGTTAGCAAATTCAGTTATGGCCCCAGAATTCCCAATACACCTCTTTCAATTCCATTTATACATAATTATATTCCTGGCACCAGTCTTAAATCATATTCAACATTAATTGAGTTGCCCTATATAAGATGGTTTCCTTCTCCTGTTAAAAGATATGATGTTGTGGTATTTAATTTTCCTGCAGGAGATACGGTTATCAATTTACCCGATTACCAATCTCTCCGTCCATATTATTCAGTATGCCGTGAATTAGGCAATGGAGATATAAATAAAGGAAGACAGATTGTATTGGGAAATCCTGATGAATATCCTCTGGCAATTCATCCTCCTGATAAGTCTGACAACTATATCAAGCGTTGCATGGCTGTTTCAGGAGATACTTTGGAAGTAAGAGCTTCCGTAGTTTATATTAATGGAAAGCCAGCCTTTGCGCCTCCTAAAGCTCAATTGAAATACCTGGTGGAAACAAACGGTCAGCAAATGGATGAAGACCAGATGAAAAGTGAATTCGGAATTGATATTAACGATCAGGATCAGGTAGCTTCCAGAGGCAAGAACACATTCGAAATGATGCTTACTTATGATGCACTAACCAAATTGCAGGCGAATGGCTTTATTAAAAATGCAAGGCCCCTAACAGAGGAAGCCGCTAATCTGGATCCTAATTTTTGGATCAGGTATTTTCCTTTTGATTCAGCTTATAAATGGACAATTGATTATTATGGTCCTTTATGGATTCCAAAGAAAGGAGCCACCTTGCAGCTAACTGCTAAAAATTATCCCGCTTATGAACGGGCCATCCGGGTCTATGAACACAACCAAATGGATTATAAGGATGGTAAATTCTTTATTAATGGAAAGCAAACAGATTCATATACATTTAAAATGGATTATTACTGGATGATGGGAGATAATCGGCATGAGTCGCAGGATTCACGCTTGTGGGGTTTTGTACCTGAAGACCGGATTGTAGGTAAGGCTTCCCTCATATGGTTTAGCTGGGATAAAGGTCCTCGCTGGAATAGATTGTTCAGAACAGTTAAATAACTTATCTTTAAATGCCTTCCTTCACGAGGAAGGCATTTTTGTCTCCAATAAACATTTATGAAGGAAAATAAGTTTGAATTCAATTACCGTGTTTACGATAGCATAGATGAATTATCAGATGAAGAACGCAAGTTACTGAACGAAGCACGAGCAGTAACAGCGCAGGCTTATGCCCCTTATTCCAATTTTCAGGTAGGAGCTGTTGCAAAAATGGCTAATGGAGAAATTGTTGCAGGAAGTAATCAGGAAAATGCTTCATACCCTGTTGGGCTATGTGCAGAAAGGGTTTTACTTGCCTCCATTTCTTCTTTATTTCCTAGAATACCGGTTGAAACAATTGCGGTAAGCTATAAAAGTGATAACCAGAAAAGCGATCATCCTATATCTCCATGTGGAATTTGTCGCCAGGCATTACAGGAATTTGAAGGAAGGGTAGACCATCCTATTCAATTGATACTTGGAGGAATGACAGGACCAGTTTATGTTATAGATAGCGCAAGCAGGTTACTTCCATTAGCATTTACGAGTGAGGAACTGCGTTAGCTAGATTATTTATTATTAATTATTAATTATTTGTAGTTATCCGTAATCCAGGGCAGCTAATAATGAATAATTAAGCTCTACTCAAAATTTCAACTCCAATACTCCCATTGCAAACTTCATTTCCAGATCCAGTAAGAATTTCTTTCTCCAAAGTCCACCCCCATAACCAACCAGGGTGTTATTGCTTCCTATTACTCTGTGGCAGGGAACTATAATAGCTATATTATTTTTTCCATTGGCACTAGCTACAGCTCTAATAGCTTTCACGTCACCATATTGTTTGGCCAATGTATGATAGCTGATAGTTTTTCCATAAGGTATTTTATATAAAAGGCCCCATACCTTATTTTGGAACTCGGTGCCATCCTGGTTCAAAGGAAGACTAAATTGTTTTCTTTTCCCTGTAAAATATTCATCTAATTGCTTTGCACATTTATAGAGCAAGGGATGTATGTTCTGCTCTTTCTCTTCTACTGGTGCATTATTTAAAAACTCAATGGACTTGATATATTTATCAGAGCATTGGAGCTTTAAAATTCCAACAGGGGAGTGGTAATATGTGGAGTATAGATTCATTACCCAATTTTTAAACCATTGGATATCTTTTTGTCCGGTTGTAATAAAACTACATCATTGTTTTCATTATAAACACCAAGAACCAGGCATTCACTAACAAAATTTGCTATTTGTTTAGGTGGAAAATTAATAACAGCTATCACCTGTTTTCCCTTAATATCTTCCGGCTTGTAAAAATGGGTGATTTGGGCGGACGACTGCTTAATACCTATTTCATTTCCAAAATCTATAGAAAGTTGATAAGCTGGTTTTTTAGCTTTGGGGAAAGTATTGACTTCAATTACAGTCCCTGCCCTTATATCGATCTTCTCGAAATCATTCCATGTAATGGTTTCCATTACCTAAAATTAATCGAGTAATTTGGCAAGGTTTAATAATTCCTCTTTTTTATAACCATCCTTCTCATTATCGAAGCATTTGCTTCCTTCTTCTATAAGATGCTGTATCACTTTTTTATTAGATAATGGTTTGAAATAAGAATCAACAGGAGGAACTGAAATTTTCTTAAAATAATTCTCAATGTCTTTATGTGTAAAGGCCATGCCGCTGGAAGGGTCTATAAAGAATTCTATTTTATTGATATGATCATTTGTACTCTCATTACTATATCCTGGTTTAAAAAACGCAAGGACAAATTGCTTCGGGACACTAATTGCTTTTACAGGAATATCCAGCAGCTCACAAAGAATCAGGTATAGAATGCCATTGCTTAACTGGTTTCCTCTTTTTGACTCCAGCACCTTATGCATCAGAAATTCATTGATATCAGCATAAGCTATTTCATTACCTTTTAAATTATAATAGCTATAAAGTATGCCCGTAACTATCCTAACCTGTTCCAGTGGGGTTAAATAATTATTCAGCTCAAGCCAGATATTTCTTCTGATCTTTTCTACTTCCAGTAAAACGGGGCTTGTTGCCAGGTCAGGGTATTGAAATTTCGAAACAAGCAATGCACCAACCAAAAGATCATGGTGACCCGATAAAGTCCATTGACGGAAGTCTTCTATCAGATCAGTATAATGAAGTCTGTGAATGATAATTTCTATCCTGCCCTGTATTTCTTCATTAGGTGTTGTTTCCCATAAATGCTCCAGGTTAGGAATAATTGTCTTTCCAAAGTCAATAATACGGTCAGAGACGGCACCAAATACCTCTTCATCCGGATCATCGATCAAATTAAATAAAGCTGATATTTCTTTATTTTCTTCCATTAAAATAAAGGGATGTTATTATGTCTTTTTACGTTTAAATGATTTTTTAGGCGGATTGGCTTTTCCTTCTTCAATAACCTTTTTAACTTCCTCTACTGTTAGATCAGCCGCCCTTTCTTGTTGCTCCTTTGTTAATTTATAGTTGCGCAGTCCCTGTTTTACATATGGTCCATACGGTCCTCTAAGTATTTGAACCTTTTCCTTTTCAAATATTTTAATTGTTCTTTCTTCCTTAGCTTTTCTTTTTTCTTCTATAATAGGAATTGCCTCTTCCAAATTAATACTATATGGATCAAATTCCTTGCTTAATGAATAAAACTTTTTATCATGTGCAATATATGGCCCGAATCTTCCAATATTAACAGCTACTTCCGAATCTTCAAACTGTCCTATAACCCTTGGAAGTCTGAAAAGTTCTAAAGCTTCTTCCAGAGAAATTGTTTCAATGCTTTGGTTTTGTTTAAGCTTGGCAAAACGTGGCTTTTCCTGATCTTCTGTTTTACCAACTTGAACCATAGGTCCATACCTGCCCATGCGCGCTATGATTGGTTTGCCAGATTCCGGATCAACCCCAAGATCTCTTTCTCCGCTAACACGTTCTGCGGTTTCAATTGTTTTAGTAACATCTTTCTTGAATGGCAGGTAAAAATCATCGATCATTTTATTCCATTGCATTTTACCATTGGCCACTTCATCAAATTCTTCCTCAATTCTTGCAGTGAAGCCATAGTCCATTATATCATCAAAATATTGCTTCAGAAAATCTGTAACCAGAAGGCCAAGATCTGTTGGGAACAATTTCGACTTTTCTGCACCTGTATTTTCAGTTTCGGTTTTTTTATCTACTTTATCCTTCTGCAATACAAATACACTATAATTTCTTTGTATGCCTTCCTTATCCCTTTTTTCTACATAACCTCTTTTTAATATCGTAGAAATAGTAGGCGCATAAGTAGAAGGTCTTCCAATACCTAATTCTTCCAGTTTTTTCACAAGAGATGCTTCTGTATATCTTGGTAACGGTCTTGTATACCGTTCAATTGCTTTCATTTCTTTAAACGTTAGGTCCTGACCGGGCCGTAAAGGTGGAAGCATTCCTTCCTGGTTCTCTTCTCCATCAGTGTCTTCATCATCAATATCTTCACGATACACTTTTATAAATCCATCAAATTTTAATACTTCTCCCACTGCTGTTAATTCTGCATTATTTGTGGAGATATTGATTTTTGCAATCGTTTTTTCCAGTTCAGCATCTGCCATCTGGCTTGCCATGGTACGCTTCCAGATCAATTCATATAATTTACGGGTGTCTGTATCTCCGGCAGTAGTGCTGGACATAGCAGTTGGTCTGATCGCTTCATGCGCTTCCTGGGCAGATTCATTCTTATTCTTATACCTTCTTGCCTGGAAATATCTGTCTCCATAACTGGAAGAAATATTTTTACGGATATCATCCATGGCCGATTCGCTCAAATTCACACTATCCGTACGCATGTATGTTATATGTCCGTTCTCATACAGCTTTTGAGCAAGTAACATTGTTCTTGCAACCCCATATCCCAGCTTTCTGCTTGCTTCCTGCTGAAGGGTTGAAGTAGTGAATGGAGCTGAGGGACTTCTCTTTGTAGGCTTGACCTGTATGTCTTTGACATTATATTTAGCCCCTATGCAATCTCTAAGAAATTTCTCTGCGGCCTCCGGCTTTGGAAACCTTGTTCCTTCTGCCTTAAATGTAATTTGCTTTCCTGAAGAATCCGGAGAAGAGAATTGAGCTTCAACCTTAAAGCTGCTCTGAGGTACAAATGCGTTGATCTCCCTTTCTCTTTCTGCAATTAAACGAACTGCAACACTTTGAACCCTTCCGGCACTAAGATTATTCTTCATGCTCATCTTGCGCCACAAAACCGGACTCAATTCAAAACCAACAATGCGGTCCAAAACCCTTCTCGCCTGCTGGGAATTTACCATATTCATATCCAGTGTTCGAGGATTCTTGACCGCCTTTTGAATGGCCGACTTAGTGATCTCATGAAAAACGATGCGTTTGGTTGTTTTTGGATCAAGACCTAATACCTCACACAAATGCCAGCTAATAGCTTCTCCTTCACGATCCTCATCCGTTGCCAACCATACTTCATCACTTTTCTTTGCAATTAGTTTTAATTCTTTAACAACTTTTAGCTTATCATCAGGAACTTTATAACGAGGCTTATAATTGTTTTTAATATCAATACCCATATCATCTTTCTCCAGATCACGGATATGGCCATAGCAACTTTTTACTTCAAAATCACTACCTAATATTTTCTCAATGGTCTTTGCCTTGGCTGGCGACTCAACAATCAACAAATTCTTCGGCATATTTTCTTTTTTCTAAACAAATTGCTTACCTGCGAACATGCAATTATAAGGCAAGATGATTGAATTATTAAATAACGATTTTTTTAACCTTCAGTTCGCACAACTTACTTCATTGTTAGTACTATTGCTTCAGAAAGCTTTGCGGCCCATTTTTTATATTCTTTTGAAGAGGGATGAAGTCCGTCAATTGCTATGAGAGCAGGATCGTTTACACAATTTCTATGATCGGTAGTTATATCAATATATTGAACCTTGTATTGAATGGTGATTACTTTACTTAATGAATTAAACACATCTATTTCCCTGCTAATTTTTTCTTTATCCAGATGGGTGCTAAATGGAGTAGCGCTATAATCAGGGATGGAAATAATGAATATGTGATCTTTATCATTGCATAGATCCATAGCCTTCTTTAAAAGGTTTTCAAAGTCCATTTTAAATTCTTCCACTGACCGGCCGCGATACTGGTTATTTACGCCAATTAATAGAGATATATAATCGTATTTGGATAAGAGGGTCGTTGTTTTAATTCCTTCTTCCAATTCCGAAGTTGACCATCCTGTTTGAGCAATTATTTCAGGAGCCTGGAAAGAAAATCCTTTTCTCCTCAAAAGTTGTACGGTCTGATAAGGAAAGCTCTCACCAAGTTTAACTGATTCTCCAATTGTATAGGAGTCTCCCAAAGCCAGGTAATTAAATGTTTGAGCCATACTGTTTTTAAATATATGATTTCTGTTTTATTATCGATCTGATAAAAAATTCATAATTGTTTTATACGATTCAGCTTCCTTATATATTCTTCTGTGTCCTAATCCTTTGGAAATTCGAAATTCGAAATTTGGATACTTTTTGTTCATAATTGGAAGTACATCTGATAATGGCGTCAGTTCATCATTCTCATCCTGCAAAAACAATACACTTGCTTTAATATGCTCTGCTGCCCTGCTAATCGAATACCATTTGGGTTGATTGCCGCCAACCTCGGTTAAAAGCTTATCAAATTCAAATCTTACTTTATTATTCAGCTTCAATAATTTAAAATAATTGTCAATTGCAGTTTTTGTTTCAGTAGCAGGAGCAATAAAAACAACTTTATAAGTTCTGTCATGCTCCATGGATTCAAGTGCGAGGGCTAATGCAAGTCCTCCAAATGAATGTGCAATAAAACTATGAATGGGTCCATATTTCTTACAAATCAATTCGATCATTTGTTTATATATTAAAACATCGATCATTTTACCCTCGCTTATCCCATGGGCCGGAGCATCAAATGCAAGTACTTCATACCCTTTTTCTATTAACCCTTTTATATATTGGTCAAAATTGGCTACGCTCGATTCAAACCCGTGTAAGATCAATGCCTTTTTTTCCGAAGAGTGATTCCATTGGAAGCCTCTTACTTTTACATCATTAAGGTCAAATTCCAGGTTTTCGGCTTTTTTAAAAATAGGAGGAAGATCTTTATTATATCGTTTTTGTGGCGTAAGAAATAATTGCAAAGCTTTTTCAGCAGCCTTATTTTTGGAAAAGAGAGATAGTGTCTTAAATTTTGTTCTTACTAAATTTAAAGCCAGTCTTTGACCTAAACCCATAATGTAAAGATAGAGATGGAAATCGTTATCATTGGCACCGGGAACACTGCGACAGTGCTCGGCAAAAAGTTAAAGGCTGCGGGGCATAAGATCGTCCAGGTATTTGGAAGAGATTCAGTAGCTGCAAGCAAGCTGGCATATGAACTTCAAACTTCCTCAGCTACTTATTGGAATATAGTTAATAAAAACGCAGATATTTATATTGTTGCAGTTTCCGACATAGCCATTGAAGAAATTATTAAGGAGCTTCAGCTTTCAGATAAAATTATTGTTCATACTGCAGCTTCAGTTCAAAAAGATATTCTAAGTGGAAACACAAATCATTTCGGTGTTTTTTATCCTTTGCAGACTCTTAGAAAAGAATCATCACACCTACCGGATATTCCTGTAATAATTGATGCCAGTGACGATGATACCTTAAATCAGCTGGTTTCACTTGCACATTCAATTTCTGATACCGTAGTAGAGGCAGATGATGAAAAACGTTTGAAGCTTCACCTGGCTGCAGTTTTTTGCAACAATTTTGTAAATCACTTATATGCTCTTACAGAAAAATATTGCAATAATGAAAAGCTTGATTTTAATCTTTTATTACCTCTTATAAAGGAAACGGCTGACCGCATGTTGGAGCTTTCACCTTCAAAGTCGCAAACTGGTCCCGCTTTAAGGCATGATGATAAAACGATTGAAAAACATCTGGCTTTGCTTGCTAATTATCCTGAAATGGCAAAGATTTACTCAATTCTGTCAGAGAGTATATACCTCAATCGTTAATATTGGCTAATTTGCTCACCTGTTATTCTAAAAAGTAACTTGCAACAATTATCATGAATGTTTTAGAATATTTTCAGGATATTACAACTTTTGTTTTTGACGTGGATGG
Organism: Flavisolibacter sp.; assembly: GCA_045805165.1. Lineage (GTDB taxonomy): Bacteria > Bacteroidota > Bacteroidia > Chitinophagales > Chitinophagaceae > Flavisolibacter. The sequence continues at coordinate 1,964 of JBJMLT010000105.1, read as the reverse complement.
TGTCCTGACAGATGGTGGAGTACTGCTTTTAAACAATGGACTTCAGGCCAGGCGGATGAATATAAAAGATGGCCTTGCTTTGCAAATGGCTGTTAAAAATAAATACAAGGTCATCATTATTTCCGGAGGAGCATCAGAACCCGTAATTCAAAGATTAAGATATTTGGGAATTGATGAAATTCATTTGGGCTTAAAAGACAAATTGAAGTTTCTTCAGAACTTTGCTGAGCAAAATCAATTAAGCTGGCATGAAATTCTTTATATGGGTGATGATCTGCCGGATATCCCGGTTCTCGAGCACGTAGCAATGCCTTGTTGTCCGGCAGATGCAGCTATAGAAGTTAAAAAAGCAAGTAAATATATTTCACCTTTAAATGGTGGCTATGGTTGTGTAAGGGATGTGATAGAGAAGGTTTTGAAATTAAATAATCACTGGAATTACCATACGGATATTTCTTCAAGATAATTTTAAATGAAATTGATTAGTGCTTTTATCCGGTTGATCCGTTGGCCCAATCTGCTATTTATTGCTATTACTCAATTGCTGTTTTATTATTGCATTTATCGCCCTTTATATGATAATCGTTTTCATGAGATCTTGTGGATCATTATAGCATCTGTATTAATAGCGTCCGCAGGCTATATAATTAATGATTATTTTGACCTTAATATTGATCAGGTAAATAAACCTGAAAAAAATGTTTTTGTTAGAACCATTCATAGACGCTGGGCCATTATCTGGCATTTCTTATTAAGTCTTTGCGGCATTATAGCTACAGCTATAGCAGTGGGTGTGCATAAATGGTACCTTGTTGCAGCCAATATATTCTGTATTGCTTTATTATGGTTTTATTCAACTTCATTTAAAAGGCAACCTGTAATTGGTAATCTAGTAATTTCAGTGCTAACTGCCTGGACCATTCTAATATTGTTTTTTGCTTATAATGATATAGATAGTGCATTCAGGGTCAGCAATACACTTACTGTAAAGTTTTTTAGAATTTCATTTCTTTATGCTGGCTTTGCCTTTATTATCTCATTAATAAGGGAAGCCATAAAAGATATGCAGGATATGGAAGGAGATAGGAAGTATGGATGCAAAACATTACCTATTGTAGCAGGAACCCGCACTACTAAAATATACATTACCGTATGGATGGTAGTATTAATTGGATCATTGATCGTCCTTCAAATGTACATTCTTCAGTTTCGCTGGTGGTGGGCCATTATTTATAGTACTTTCTTAATAATTCTTCCTTTAATAATTGCTCAGATTAAATTATATAAGGCAATCAACACTAAAGATTTTGCATTTTTAAGTCAATTCACAAAATTTATTATGTTGACAGGTATACTTTCAATGATCTTTTTTAGAATATATTTTTAATTATTATGGGTGATGTGATTCTTGCTTCTCAATCTCCGAGAAGAAAACAATTGTTAGAATGGGCGGAAGTGAACTTTGAGGTAATGGTGCAGCCCACCGATGAAAGTTATCCGGAAGGATTAGATCCAAAAAATGTTTCCATATATATAGCCCGCAACAAAGCTGAAGCCGTTAAAGCGAAAGCTGGAAATAAGATCATAATTGCCGCGGATACAATTGTCGTTCTTGAAAATGAAATTATTGGAAAACCTGTACATAGGGAAGATGCTATAAATATTCTTTCAAAGCTAAGCGGGAAAAAACATTCTGTAATTACCGGGGTTGTAGTAATGAATCATCAAAAGGAGCACTTTTTTTCTGATACCACTATTGTTGAATTCTATAATTTATCCAGGAGGCAGATTGAATATTATGTAGATAAATACCAGCCTTATGATAAGGCTGGCGCTTACGCCATACAGGAATGGATAGGTGTTGTGGGTATAAAAAATATTACCGGCGATTTTTATAATGTTATGGGTCTTCCCATCAGCAGGGTAGTACATACGCTTGAACAATTTGCCTACGCAAATACCTG
>JBJMLT010000104.1:0-2665 GCA_045805165.1 Flavisolibacter sp. | reverse complement strand
TTTGGCGAATTAATTTATTAATTCAGAAATCAATTACCCAATAACCTAATATCCTAATTCCATATACCTACCGTACCGCTTTAATATAGCCCCATCCCTCTTTTTCTTTGGTAATGATCTCATAAATGCCATCTGGAACTGTACCGATACCTTCCATTAGCTGACTTTGATCAACATTCTGGTTTTTCATTGCAACAGCGCATACTCTAAATGCTACATTGTTATTGGCGGCCAGCTTGGCAACAGCATCTTCAACATATGATCTTCCTTTTACAACCATATTCAATCCTTGCCCATACATTACCACCTCAACCTGTGCATTAGGTTCCGCATGCATTATTTCGTTTACCCATCTCATTACCGCTCTCTGATCCAGGCTGTCTTTACTGGTTAGATCAAATACTACCTTATAATCTTTCTGTGCGTTTGAAATGTTGAAAATAAATAGGCTGGCAAATGCAAGAAGAATACTTTTCATAACAGTTAATTTAGTTTTAATAAGTTACTGATTAATTATCGATAACGATCAATAAACATGCAATAAAAAGATATTCAGCAAGTTGTAATTACAGTCTAACAATATCATAATCTATAGGTTAAAGACTCGGACTAAGTAATTTTTAAAAGATTAATTAAAATTACTGTTTGATGCAATATTCCTGTTCAAATAACATTATAACCTTGCTGCTATCCGCACATTTCCAAATCTGGTATCTAATTTGAATTTCTTATTATAGCGAAAATGGAAAATGGAAAGAAGTTATCCCCATATGAACCATGTGGTTCTGGCAGATGATGATAAAGATCATGGTTTGCTGTTTAAAATCGTTTTAAAACAGGTAGATCCAACTAAAAGCCTCACTATCGTAAAGGATGGGGAGGAGCTGATGGATCTATTGAATACGCAGGTGCCTGATCTCCTTTTCCTTGATCTCAATATGCCATGTAAGAATGGCATCGAATGCCTTAGAGAGATACGCAATAATCCCCACTTAAAAGATCTTCCGATAGTTGTTTACAGCAGTTCTTCCCATATGACCGATATTCAAAGATCGTACGTTCATAAGGCTGATCTTTATATGGTAAAGCCATTTAATTCAATACATCTGAGAAATGCGCTGGAATCTATATTGGCTATGGATTGGAGAAAAAATTACACAAATCAGAAGTATTATTTTATAAATAACCGCTTTGTTCCTTTTACAGCTTAGGCTGGTTTACATTTTGCTTAATTATTTTAAATTATTTAAAGTACCCTATACACTAAATATAAATGTACCCTATCCTTAAATAGCCTTACTGTGTAAGGCTTTTTAATTCCCCTGGGAAATAGCGGCTTTTATGTTCTTTTGTGTTTCTTCCTCGCATTGGTTAATGAACTGATTAATAATTAAATTCATTTCCTTTATTCCTATTGGCTTGGTTATAAACCCCGCATTATTTTGCTCAGCAAATAGCTTATCAGGAGTTTGCGAAGATGTTGTAAAGAGAACAACCGGAATATTTTGGAACCTTTTCGTTTTTCGAAGCTGTTCCAGTACTTCTTTACCTGTCATTACAGGCATATTGATATCCAGAATTATCAGGCAGGGTAAATCTTCTGTTTCAGGAATGCTGATTAAATAATCTAATATCTGTCCACCGTCCGGAAAAGAGATCAATTTAATATTATTTGAATACAGTTGAAAAGCTTCATGGACCAGCTCTATATCATCGGGGTCGTCATCCGCATACAGGATTGTATATTTTAGCATATCCAATTAATTATTTTTCCTCTCCAATTAAAATAGCCCATGGTTTAAGATCCTCAACGCTTTGACTTACGATCCTGATAATGGCTGTTAATGGAATGAACAGGAACATTCCCGGTATCCCCCAGATCAGTTTTCCTGTAATTACTGCAACAATAGTAATTAAGGGATTGATCTTTACTCTGCCCCCGACAATTTTCGGCAATAAAATATTAGCATCAAGAAAATGAACGATTATAAATACTATTCCAACTTCTATCGCCTGATTTGGTGTTCCATTAGCCAATGTTATAAGCATGCTTATGGCCGCTGCTGTATAAATGCCAATGTAGGGGATAATGTTAATCACAGCTGCTATTACTGCCATTAGAAGTGAATATTTAACTCCCATGATTAACAGAGTAACCAATATAAGCACAAACATAATCGCCATCTCAGTTAACAGACCGAGAACATATGAATTAATTATTGATCTTGTTGTTAATAAGATGTCATTGACCTTTTTCTTTTGCCCATCATTAAAAAAGGATAATACAAATTGTTTTAATAGCCTTCTGTGCAATAAAATGAAAAATGTAAATATTAAAAAGAAAATGAACAGCACTATAAATTCTATAGTGCTTATAAATGTGGCACCTATTGAATTGACGAGCGAATTAAATACTCCGCCTCCTGATTTATTAATGTAAGCTTTCTGTTGAATATCATCTATGTTATATTTACTGGCTACCCATCCTTGTACATCCTGTACCAATTGCAGAACTTTTGCCTGCGCTTTGGGTAGTTCCTTAAAAAAGTGAGCTAGTTCTACAGTAAAGAGAAATACAATGGAGCCTACAAAAAGTATAAATAAAATAACTGAGATAATTGCAGCTATGCCTTTTCTCACCCCAAGTCTTTCAAAATATCTCGAA
>JBJMLT010000103.1:0-5395 GCA_045805165.1 Flavisolibacter sp. | reverse complement strand
TCTGCCTTTTCTTTCAAATCGTTTGTATTCAGTACATTTCCATTCTTATCGATACCAACGCAATCAGTATTTGAATCTATCACCATCCATCCTTTTTTAGTTTCTACCTCAGTGATTGCATGACTTAACGTACTTTTTCTGAAGAAATCCAAAACACCCGGTTTAGCATTAGGATCTTTCAGATAATAAACAAAAACATGTCTGAAGTTAAAATGGTAATACCTAAAAATCTTCTCCATCAATATCGCCCTGTCATAGCAGAAACCTAATCTATTCTCATAATAATATTTAATATTACCAAAATTGGAATTCTGTATTTCCTTGTGGTTTATTGTTGATACAACAGAAGTAACCAGTTTTTGTATAAAAGCAGATTCAGAATTAAAATCAGCATGCACCTGTTCCGCTGATAAATTAATTTTCCATTCTGCAAGAAATTTATCTATATAAATTCTGTCCTGATCTGTAATTAGAGGCTTTCTATTTATAAATATGAAAAGAAGGCAAAGAAAGAGGCAGAAATAAATGGATATGTATCTTATCTTTTTCAAAGGCTTACCGGATTACTCTTAAAGATATTAGTGAAAAATATCATTTGCAAGGCTTTATTGGAAATTTGCGCGAATATAAAAAATTTGAGAGTTCAAAAAACCAAATTTTTAAAAGGCTAATTGATGAGCTATCAATTGGTTATAAAAAAACCACATCCTGAAACAAGTCCAGGACATGGTTAGGGTGAAGCGTCCATTGCTATTTTCATCAACTGAATGACAAAGAGTATTCTTTTATTTTTCTTTCTTTTTTAAATCATTAATTCCAACTTCAGCAGTAGCTTTTTCTGCATCAACATGATAGCTATCCGGACCGGCGTAAACTTTCAATTTTGTATCTCCACCATCCTGATTCATTTTAATGAACTGGGTCAGCTCTCTTTGATGCTCCATGTTTTCAGCCTTCGTAAGAGTTGTTACGCTACCACGGTCTTCAAAGAAATAATGGGTTCCAATAAATCTTTTAACGTGGGCTCTTGTTTCTGCTGGCAGATAACGTTGCAGTACCCAGAAATTTCTGCTTCCCGACTTACGTATGGCATGTTCTACTGTTCCATTTCCGCCATTATAGGCAGCAATAACTAACAGCCAGTCGCCCAGTTCCGCATACAGACTTTTAATAAATTTTGCAGCAGCAACAGTACTCTTATAATAATAAGTACGTTCGTCGTATTTTCTTGTCACTTTTAAGCCCATATCCCTTGCTGTACTTGGCATCAACTGCCATGGACCTCTGGCTCCTACCCTGGAACGGGCATTAGCAATCAGATCTGATTCAATAACTGCCAGATACTTTAATTCAACCGGTAGCCCATATTTACGGAATACCGATTCAATAATTTTAAAATAGGGTTCACTTCTTTGTTTTACCCTTTGCAGGTCTTCATTATTTCTTCTGATATAAGATTTTACAAATTTGGTGGCAGCAGGATTCATCCTGATTTCAGGTGCTTCTGATGCTACTTCTTCCGGAAGGTTGTTCAAAGCCATCATCAAACCATCCGGAGTTTGAAGAATTGCTGTGTCTAACCGAGAGATCTTTGATCTGGTAAGGAAATTCTGCAGCTCATGATGAATGGGATCTGCAGGCTGTGACTTGGTAATGAAACCGTTAGGAGTAACTATTAACAGTAATCCATGGCTCCAAATACCAGCTTTTGAAAGATTAGTTTTCAACATTGTTTTCATTTTGAGTTAAACAATGCCGACCCTGAGGGTTTGGATTAAAGAATTGAACTGATTGATCATAGAAAAATTGGAGTATTTAGAATATGAGTTTTTCCGGGGGTACGGACGTTTGGGCTTTTCATTAGTCCGGAGCTCATATTCTTAAGCTTGCTGGCTTCGATAATGCATCAAAGATAACCTGCAAAAACCTGGGTTCATAGGGTAATAGCCCATGAAAATCTACGGTTTATGTGTAATGGACTGATAACCAGCTTAAGGAACCTGGAATGCATGAGACTGCAAATTAGTCAGTATATTATGGCAAAACTGCCGAAGGATAATTAATATGGTTTTGGTTGGTCTTTTTTATGGATATTCTATTTTATTGTTTCGTATATGTTTGTGTTACTGTATAAGTGCTTCCATTATTAGTTTCCGTAGATGTTACTATAAGGGTCTTCCCATCAAATTTCTGAATGTCACCAGTATTGGTATCCAGGGTTATTTTGGATCCTATAACAGACCAGGAGCCGGTAAAGTCACCTGGAGGACTACATTGCGTACCTGCATCAACATATTGATAAGTTCCATTTGCATTTAGAATTTCGAGGTCATCTTTCTGACAGTCCTTCAGTTGACTGTATAGGTCGATCTGAATGCCAGTAGCATTATCTTTAGCTGTAATACCTGTGAGTTTGTATGTGCCGGAAAGATTTTGAGTATTTATTTGAATTGAAGTCGAAACCGAAGCAGACTTTGAACATCTGATACCGGTAATTGAGCAAGAAAAAAGTAAAAGAACCTGTATTGCTTTTTTCATATGGATATTAATGCTTTAGTAAGATAAGGTAATATAAATTTTGTTACAATAGTGATTCAACGAAAGGATTTTACTATTTAGTATGTTTTTAAAATATAAAGACATGCAAGCCAATTAATTGGCTTAGAGCCAATATAACTATAATTGATCTACGGCTCGTTGATAATCAGCTATTTGATAAATATTTAAGGTCTTTCCTGTGACCGAAGCCATCGTTCCGGAATTTCGTTTGTACTAGCTAATAGATAGTCTTTATATGAGCAAGCGATAAATCGTTTGTCTGGTAATTGCATCCACCACCGGCCTGTTCTTTTGCTTTGAATAAAAATGGTCTCTATTTCCGAGAATGCCATATGATATTCATTAAATGATTCTTTTTCTGCAATCAGAGCTTCTCTGCTACCTCTACTTTTGCCATCCATGAAATACCATAACATCTGGCTGATCTGCTTTGCAGTTAAATTCTCAATATCCTTTTCAGGCCGATATCCATAAATACCTATACTGCCCATATTATTGCTCATTCCAGCATATTGCATAAGAATGCAAGCTTCTTCTCCATTCAATCCATTAGGAGTAATTGTATTGGCAGGGGCGAATGCTGAAGCAATTGCAGTTATGTCGAATGAAAGTATATTACAATTGCGTATCACTGGCTCCATTTCATCTATATTTTCCTTTACGACTCCGGTCCGAAAGCAATCAAAACGCAATTTATCCATCGTTTCCAGCATACGCGGGTGAACAAAATAACTTTGAAAAGCGATATGGTTGTAATGCCTAATGTAATTTGGTTCTGCTGTAAGCATTTCCATTAAAAAGTTCTCAGAACGGAAAGGAGAATCCAGGTTGATATCAATAACCGCATCTATGCCAACTGCATCTATTTGTCTTTTGTTATCTGCGAAGGCCTGATATTGTGCAAGTGTCAGATCGTGAGATCCTCCCAGAATAATTATTGTTTTTCCTTCTTCCTGCAATTCCCTTAAAACCACTTTTAGCGCTGCATAGGTATCATTTAAAACCTTTCCGGTTTTAATATTTCCTATATCTGCGAGTTTAATATTATGATGCCATTGATAGAGGCTAAAAAATTCATTCCGAATGACATTAGCTGCTTTACTATGGTTCAATAGTGCCGACCCTCTTTGTTCTGTGCAACCTAATAATATAACATCCACATCGTCCAGGTCAGGAAATTCATCCTGATACACTTTTATGGATACTCCAATGTGACCTTCTTTATAACCTGAATCATTAGATATTTCATTTAAATTGACAGGCTCCAGAAAGTCTATTATTGCTTCAGACATGTAACCAATATTTATTATTTATTTGATGTGATCTCATATACCTTATAACCCCAGGATCGAATTGTATTATTGGTAGAAATAGCTTCCTTTTTCTTATCAAATACATTATACCATTCATTTAGAGAAGGGTGATCTACCCAATTATAATTCTGCGGTTTTGAAGAAAGATTCAAAATAACAAATACTTTATTTCCTGCATTTTCCCGTTCGTAAGCATAAATAGCATCATCATTCGAAGTTCGTATCTTTTTGAATGAAGCATTTGCAGATAAAGCCGGATTAGTTTTTCTAAGATGAAGTAGAGTTGAATAAAAAGAAGCTCTTTCAAAATTGTGGAAATAAATCTGATCCTTATAGAAGAAATGGATGGCTTCGATAAAAGGCTCTTCCTGCCCGCTATATATTAATGGGACTGATTTTTCTATTGTTTGTGTTAATACGGCAAATGGAGCATGGCTTTCTCCTGGCATGGTACCGTAATCTGCCTTATTCCAACTATTTTCATCATGATTAGAGGTAAAATAAATACGAATGGCGGAAGAAGGGTAATTCTTATTTACCTGAGATAGAACATTGTCTATAGCTGTTGCTTTTTGCTGGCCTTGAGCAATTTGTTTCAGTACATTAAATGCATCCCATGGATATGTAGCGTCGAAGCCAACTGAAAAAGCAAAAGGATCATTGCATTCTGCAAGAAGGAAAACATTTTTCAGCCTTTTTAATTCAGGGATACATTTTACCCATAATGGTTTTTGAAAATCCACCACATGGTCGCAACGAAAACCATCTATATCTGATTGTATGACCCAGAACTTCATTGCAGAAGTCATACTATCAATCATTTCATTATTAGAAAAGTTTAATTGTCTTGTATCAGTCCAGTCCGGATCAGCCATAGCTGCTTCTCCGGTTTGTTTATCACGAACATAAAAATCGGGGTGATTTTTCAGCCAATAATTATCCGGCCCTGTATGATTTGGAACCCAATCCATAATTACTTTAAATCCCATCGAATGAGCTTTCTGAACCAGGTGTTTCCAATCATTCATATTTCCAAATTCGGGATTGATGGCTGTATAACTGGCAACAGAATAATAACTTCCTAATGCGCCTTTCCTGTCTTTTTTACTTATTGGGTTAATGGGCATAAACCAGAGAGTTTGCACACCCATATTTTTCAACCTCTGCAAATGTTTTTCAAATGCCTTAAATGTTCCTTCTTTGGTATATTGTCTGACGTTCACTTCATAAATATTACCCTGTTCTATCCATGATGGATGACCGTCAACTGTAGAATTTGTGGTTCTTATCGGTTGTGCTGATGACCAGATAGATAACCCAATAAAAAATAATAAACTAATAAAGGTAGAACGCATGTTAGAGACTTTGCGTTAAAAATACTGAAACCATATGAATGATGGTTTGAAGTTTATGCCTTATTTACCAATTAGTTATCTGTCAATTGTTCACAACTGAAACAATTTCCTCTTGTATAACTAAATAGCATCAATTAATTATTAATTCGATTTGAAGATCTTATCTTT
>JBJMLT010000102.1:0-2227 GCA_045805165.1 Flavisolibacter sp. | reverse complement strand
CGCTTGCTGAAAGATTATATTGTTGTTGCTGCCCCTGTCTGGTAATTAATTTTCTCCAGTCAGTGTTAATTCCAGAGCCCTTTCCATAATCCGTAGCAATTGCATCTGCGTCTGCTGGAGTTCCGCCTGCATTTATTACACTTTCTTCTAAGAGCTTTATATATTCATCAGCATTTAAAAATCGTGCATTGGCTGGCAGATCGGCCTGTGTATTCAAGCCAAGTTCTGCATCTGCGCGAAATATTGTTTTGCCTGAATGTCCTTTTTTTGTTGTGATAATAATTACACCATTAGCGCCTCTTGATCCATAAATTGAAGTGGCCTGCGCGTCTTTCAAAACAGAAACACTTTCAATATCATTGGGATTCAGACCTGCCAGCGCATTGGCGGTGGTTGTATTACTTGTCAGGTCTCCTGAATTAATTATCAATCCATCTACAACATATAGAGGTGATGTACCTGCAGAAAGAGACCCAAAGCCTCTTATAATTACATCCTGATTGGCACCAGGCTGGCCGGTTGTTGAAGGGGCCTGCAATCCGGGCACTTTTCCTTCGAACATCTGATCGACAGATGTGTACGGCCTGTTCTCAATATCAGGAGCTTTTATAGTTGCAACAGAAGCAGTAAGGAAAGCTCTTTTCTGAGTACCATAACCTATTACCACTACTTCCTGCAAATCTTTTGTTTTGCTGGAAATAGTAACATCATACGTATCTGATGATGTGAGTTCAATCTCTTTTTGACCCATACCAGTATAGGTTATCACTATAGTGTTGGCTCTGGGAGGAACAATAACTGAATAATTTCCATTTTCATTTGTTGTAGTACCTATGCTGGTCCCTTTAACTACAACTGAAGCATTGGAAACAGGTTTGCCGCTTTCATCTGTAACTCTACCAGAAACTGTCCTGTTTTGGGAGTAAGCCTGCAGGCAGAGAAAAAAGGCGGCGAGTACAAGTATTTTTCTCATAAACATAGAATTAGTTAATAAATAGACAGTTAAGAATACAAGATTGCTCTCTTTGTTTTGAAGTCATTTTGCTGAAGCATGAAAGAGCGGTAATGAAGAATGAAAAATCGAAAACGGAAATTTTGAAATACGGTAAGCGGCAAAAATTAAGGCGTGAATGGCTGGAATTGAAACATGATATGAGAATTGTAAATAAATGGCTGATTGCTGAAAGCTGATAGCTAACCTAACATCTTCATGCGAACCAACCTATATCAACAATTTCTACCTTGCCCGCATTAATATTTTCCCTATGAAAAACCCAATTGCCTCTAAAAAACTAGAGCTGGCTGTGGATATTCTACACACAGGAGCCGGCGGAATTAAAGAAAGGCTGTGGTATGCATTCTTATTTTTTAATGGACTAACACTTGAGGATTTTCCTCAGAACTTAAAAAAACAATATGAATTTATAATCTCCACCTTAACAACGGAAGATGCAACCAGCAATTTGATAGGACAGCCTATTGAAAGGATCCAAAATACATTGGAAAAAATGGATATTCAGAATTGCATCTATATAGCAGAAAAGATTGTTAACCTGAACACTGATCTTAAGCTGTATACCATCCTTCATCAAAATTGATAATTGGTAAATAATTATTAATAGATCAAAAACAATAAGTAGCATGTCATTTTTCAATAGCATCATTATGCTATTATTAGTAATAAAATATATAGCTACTCTTGCAACATCCATTCCTTTGAAGAAGTAATATTCTTTGAAGCCAATTCTTTAGTTGCTTTCACTTAAGCGATTCCGTACTCTGTGATTGTAATTAAGCACAAGCTCCTTTCCAGGGGCTTGTTGTATTTTTTTAAAGCTTAACTGCAAAGACGGGTGTGCGCTAAGATAAGTTGACAATAGAAGGCTATCCGCCACTTGCATCGTACTATAAGTAACAGTCCCATTCATCTCTTTCTTTTTCGATACAATTCCAAAATACTCGCTTATAATTTTGCATAATATCTTCTTCCTGCTCATACCAGCACGTATCAATTTATAAACCTGTCCCGTCAGCTTTCCAATAACACCATGCTTCCTTTTTTTCTTCGGCAATTGCTTATAAATAGATGTAGCCAACAAACTAGACTCTCCAAACTGAGTAGAACAATTTCTAAAGCTCTTAAATGCAGGGTCCGATAATATCCTTTCTTTATTCAACGAAGTTCGCCTGCGCATGCAAAATTTACCACGACGCATATAATAAGTAT
>JBJMLT010000101.1:0-11199 GCA_045805165.1 Flavisolibacter sp. | reverse complement strand
TATGGAACAATGTATTCATTCAGTATAATCGGCTAAAAGATGGATCCTTGCAACCCCTTCCATCAAGACATGTGGATACAGGAATGGGATTTGAAAGATTAGTTAGAGTAATTCAAAACAAACATTCGAATTATGATACTGATATTTTCAGCCCTTTAATTGATGAAATTAAAAAAATCACCCAGAAAGACTATAAAGGCAACGATTCAAAAAATGATATTGCCATTAGGGTTAATGCAGATCATATAAGAGCCATTTCTTTTACAATTGCCGATGGTCAATTGCCATCCAATACAGGATCAGGTTATGTAATTAGAAGAATTTTGAGAAGAGCAGTACGATATTATTATTCTTACCTGAATTATCAACAGCCTCTTTTATTTCAATTAGTACCTATCCTTGCTGATCAATTTGCGTATGTATTTCCTGAATTAAAAAAGCAGGAGCAATTTGTTTCTAAAGTAATTCGTGAAGAAGAAGAGTCATTCTTAAGAACTATAGAACTTGGATTAAGCAGATTAAAGGAATTAGAACATGAAGCAGAATTATCAACGATTAAAAATCAAGTGGTAATTGATGGAAAAACAGCATTTGAGCTATATGATACTTTTGGTTTTCCACTGGATTTAATTTTACTGGAAGCAACTGATAAGGGATGGAAGGTAGATGTTGAAGGATACCAATTGGAAATGCAGAAGCAAAAAGACAGATCAAAAGCTGCTTCAGTCACGGAAGCAGACGATTGGGTGGTTCTGAAAGAGGGAAATACTGAATTTATTGGTTATGATCATTTAAATTCCGAATCCCATATACTCAGGTACCGGAAAGTAAAATCAAAAGGTAAGGAAGCATTTCAGCTGGTACTGGATAAAACTCCTTTTTTTGCAGAAAGCGGAGGTCAGGTTGGAGATACTGGTAAATTAAAAATATTGAATGCTGAGCTGAAAATTATTGATACAAAAAAAGAAAATGATCTGATCGTTCATTATTCAGATAGGTTACCAGATATTTTTGATGGTGAAATAATGGCTGTTGTTGACTGGAAGAAAAGGAAAGCTAGTGCTATACACCATACAGCCACACATTTATTGCATGCCGCATTAAGAAAAGTTCTGGGGACTCATGTTGCTCAAAAAGGATCATTAGTAAATTCTGATTATTTGCGATTTGATTTTTCCCACTTCAGTAAAATGTCTGATGATGAAATACATCAGGTAGAGAATATAGTAAATGAAAAGATCAGGCAAAATATTCCCGTAGTTATTAAATACATGCCCAAAGAAGAAGCCTTAAAAACAGGAGCAATGGCGTTATTTGGTGAAAAATATGGCGATATTGTCAGAGTGGTAACAATAGACCCCTCTTATTCAGTTGAATTGTGCGGAGGCACTCATGTAGAATATACAGGCGAATTGGGCTTCTTTAAAATACTTTCAGAATCAGCAATAGCTGCAGGCGTTCGTCGTATAGAAGCTATAAGTGGTAAAATAGCTGAAGATTACATTAGCCATCAATTGGAACACCTGCATAAAATAAAAGAGGTACTAAAAAATCCAAAAGATCTATTTAAAGCAATAGAATCTTTAATTGAGGAAAATACAATTCTTAAAAAACAATTGGAAAGATTCGAACAGAACCATTTGAAAAATCTCGGCCAATCCCTGGCCGAAAAAGCCTATTCTGTAAACGGCGTAAACTTTTTAGGGGAAATAGTAAAGGTTCCAAATACCGATTCTTTAAAAAAATTGGCCTTTGAAATAAAGCAGCATATGAAAAGCCCGGTCATAGCCCTGGCTGCTGAAATTGAAAATAAAGCCAGTGTTGTATTATTGTTTGATGATGAATTAGTTAATTCAAAAAAACTCGATGCATCAGCTATTATTAAACAAAAAATAGCCCCTTTGATCAAAGGTGGTGGCGGAGGACAAAAAAACCTCGCTACGGCAGGTGGCCAGGACAGCTCTGCCCTTCATACAGTAATTGAGGCCATTAAAAGCCTGCTTTAAACCTTTTACCATTTTAACATTTGCGAAAGTTTTCGTATTAAAAAACTCTTTCTATATTTGAACTACGAAGACAAACGTAGTCAAAAAATAAATCATTTAATTTATGAATCTAATTAATCAAAAACGATTATTGCTCGCTGGATGTTTTCTATTAATCGTACCTGCTTCTCTTTTAGCTCAAAAAGAAAAAGAGAAAACAAAAGAAAAAAAGGAAACGCAACAGATCGTTATAACCAGACCTGTTGAAGATAATGGAAAAACTGTCATTGAAATTGATGGTGATAAAGTTAAGGTCAATGGTAAGGATGCTTCTGATAATAAAGATGTTCGTGTTCGTGTAAATAGGTTAAGGACAGGTAATTCTTTTTACAGAGTTAATCCAGGAACCTTTTCTTATAATTTCAATAATGATAATAATATGTCATTATTCACTGAAGATGAGAACAGAGCTATGCTTGGAGTAGTTACTGAAGGGAATGATGAAGGAGCTGAAATACAATCTATAACTAAAGAAAGTGCAGCAGAAAAAGCCGGATTAAAAAAAGGTGATGTTATTACACGTATTGGTGATAAAAAAATTGAAGGCTCTGATGATGTTATAGAAGCTATTCATTCCCGTAAGCCAGGGGAAAAAGTTAATATTACTTATTTAAGAGATGGTAAGGAGCAAAAAGTAACTGCTGAATTAGGAAAATGGAAGGGTATTAAAATGAATGCTGTAACTGTTCCAAGGATGAATATGGATATGAATATGAATGATTTTAATACGCCAGAACCTATGATGCCGGGCCGTACTTTCGTGTTCAATAGTGGCCGTCCTCGTTTAGGTTTATCTATACAGGATGCAGAAGATGGCAATGGAGTGAAAGTATTGGATGTAGATGATGAAAGTAATGCAGAAAAGGCAGGCATTAAAGAAAATGATATAATAACTTCAATTGACGATAAGCCTGTTAAGGATACCGAAGATGTTACAAACTTTTTAAGGGAGAACAAAGATAAAATTACTTTTAAAGTGAACGTTTTAAGAGACGGGAAAAACCAAACCCTGGAAGTAAAAATGCCTCGTAAATTAAAAACTGCAGATCTGTAATATAAAACTTCTAATGTGCAAAAAACCCTGTCAGATAATGGTCTTGACAGGGTTTTTTTATCTGACAATACGCAATGAGACAATATGTTAAAGTGATTACTCTCATAGTTTAAGGTGAGTTATGCTAATATCCAGCGTGGGCCAAATGAATTAAATTTGCCAGAATGCAGGGTAATGAAAAATATGAGATAGTTGTAGGACTAGAGATTCATGCACAATTAAATACAAAGAGCAAACTATTTTGCGGAGATGATACAAAATTCGGTAATGAAGCAAATACACACGTAAGCATAATTTCATTAGCCCATCCGGGTACTTTACCAAGATTAAACAAAGAAGCTATCCTTAAAGCCGTTAAGCTTGGTATCGCATGTAACTGCGATATCGTTCGTGATAATTACTTTGCCCGTAAGAATTATTTTTATCCTGATCTTCCAAAGGGATACCAGATATCGCAGCATACTACTCCCATATGCCGTAATGGTTTTTTTGAAATTAACAGCAATAATGTAAAGAAAAAGATTAGGATCAACCGAATTCATATTGAAGAAGACGCAGGAAAAAGCATTCATAATGAAAATACGGAATATACAGACCTGGATTTCAATAGAGCAGGTATGCCCTTACTTGAAATAGTAACTGAACCTGATATAAGAAGCGCTGAGGAAGCATTTCATTTTGTATCAGCTCTTCGCAAACTGGTGAGGAAATTAGGGGTTTCTGATGGTAATATGGAGCAAGGCAGACTTCGTTGCGATGTAAATATTTCAGTGAGGAAATCAGGAGAATCAAAACTGGGAACTAGAGTTGAGATAAAAAATCTGAACTCAATTAGATTTATCAAAAAGGCAATTGAATTTGAAGCTTCCAGATTAATTAGTTTATTAGAAACCGGAGAAAATGTAATTCAGCAGACAAGAGGATTTAAAGAAACTGATTTTACTACTTATGCCATCAGGAATAAAGAGGATGAAGATGATTATCGTTATTTTCCGGAACCAGACCTCCCTCCTTTTTTTATTACTGATAAAATGATTGATTCGGTTCGTTCAGAGATGCCTAAGCTAGAGGAAGAAATTAAAAACGATCTTAAAAAAAGGTTTAATTTGACAGATTACGATGCTGGTCAGTTAGCCAATGACAATGATCTTGCAAATTATTTTTTAGAACTGTCGTCTAAAACAGATAATTACAAAAGTGCGGCCAATTGGATAATTGGTCCCGTTAGAAATTATCTTTCAGATCCCGAATCGACTAATGAAAATTTTATATTCCCATCTGACTCCCTTGCTGGTCTTATTAATTTTATTGATAAAGGAATTTTAAGCTATTCCATAGCCTCTCAAAAAATATTCCCTGCAATAATTGAAGATCCTCTGATAAATATTGAAGCTTATATCAAAGCGAATGAACTCAGCCTGCAAAGCTCTCAACTGGAAATAGACCGGCTGATTGATGCGGCTCTGAATAAGTATCCCTTGAAAATTGATGAGTACAAAAAAGGGAAAAAAGGACTTATCAGCCTATTCGTAGGAGAGGTGATGAAGCTTTCTAAAGGCAAAGCGGATGCTAAATTAGTTACTGAAAAAATAATTGAAAAGCTTAAAGTATAATTAATGAAAAAACTTGTTTATCTCTTTCTATTCACTCTTTTATTTTCCTGCACAAAAAATGAAAACCATACGTTCACTGTAAATGGAACTTTGCAGAACTCGAATGGAAAAACTATATTTCTGGAAGAAGATATGGAAGGCAGCTTGCAACCAGTTGTTGTAGATTCTGCATTGGTAAAAAAAGATGGAACCTTTAAATTAACGGGCACTGCAAAAGAACAAACCATGTTCAGTCTTAGAATCGATAAAGAAATGATCCCGTTTGCTTTATTGGTAAACGACTCGAAACAGGTTACTATTAATGCAGATCCCAATAATAAGAATGCACCTTATATTGTTAAAGGTTCACCTGCAAGCCAGGCAATAATAGATTACGATAAAAATATAGATCAGAAGGCTGATAATATTGCTCGATTAGGTAAAAATGTAGATACTTTAATAAGGTCGAAAGCTTCAGATAGTATTATAAAACTAAATTACCAACCCTATACTGTTGCATTGGATGATTTGAGGAATTATACTTTAGATCAGGTAAATAAAAGTAACAGTCCCGTTCTTACATTATATATTATTGGCTCTTATCAAAGAATGACTGAAAATTTAGGAATAAAAAGTTTTTCTCAAACTGAATTGAGTGCCCTTATTAATAAGGCTTCATCTAAATTTCCAGATCATACTGCGCTTATTGCAATAAAGAATAAATTAAAACCAAGAAAGGCACCGGATTTTACTTTGCCAGATACAACAGGTAAGCCTGTTTCTCTTTCTTCATTTAAAGGGAAATACGTCCTGGTAGATTTTTGGGCTAGTTGGTGTCAGCCATGCAGGGAAGAAAACCCAAATGTGGTTAAAGCATACAATCAATTCAGGAACAAAAACTTTACGATCCTTGGTGTGTCTCTTGATAAAGAAAAGGATTCTTGGGAAAAGGCCATTCATGATGATGGCCTTGCATGGAATCAGGTAAGTGATTTAAAATTCTGGAGCACTGAACCTGTTTCCTTATACAATGTTTCTGGCATACCTTATAATTTCCTGGTAGATCCAAATGGAAATATTATTGCTGAAAATATCCGTGGGGAAGACTTATTCAGTACACTTAGTGACGTTTTGAAATAATCAAACATTATAAAAATAGAAAAGGACCTTTAAGGTCCTTTTCTATTTTTAAGAAGTCAGATTATCTTTGCAACACGCTGGTAGTAGTATAACTGGCACCGTTACCCGCATACACTACAGTAAACTTTATTGTAAAGGTTTGATCGCAGGAAGAAAATGTACCTGTTGCCGTTACAGTTGAATTTCCATTACCATAATTGAACATATTTTGTTTGGCGATAGTAACAGAAAAATTAGCAGGGTTTGTCCAATCTAATTTTGCAAGCACACCAGGATTTTCAACAGGATCTGTTGGCGAAAAAGGTCCCCAGCCATTATCAGGGGTAGCTCCCAAATTAATAATATTCACGTATGCAGATGTGGCATTAATTGGAGTCCAGTTAGTAATTGTAGCAGTATAGCTGGTAGCACTCGGTGCACCGGCATAATAATCCACACTGTTTGTATAATCACCAACAAGGTTTGCTGGTATTACATCGCAATACTTTTTAAGTATCAAAGTATACTTATTATTGTAAGAATTTGCGGGAACATCACCACCAGAAATGGTTATAAACAATGTATCTCTTCTTCCAGATCCGTATCCGGCAAATAATCCTTTAATGGCAAGACTATCCAATGCTTTTCCTGCAGGTATTGTAATTGTTGCAGGAGCATTGTACTGAGTTCCCTGAGCAGCCCCTGTTGGTGATGAATAGCTTATCTGAATAGTTCTTTCTTTATTGGAAACACTGGTGATGCCAACAGGAATCTTAAATACAGAATTTGGATCATCCTTAATGTAATATGTCGCAGTAAGACCTGTAGTCTGAGTTACAGGGAATTCGGCGGCACTTGGTGGCGTAATGCTTTTATCAATTGCCACATTATTTTTTTTACAGGCGGATATTGTAAAAAGTATCAGCACTGTTAAAAAACCAATTATATACGTTTTCTTCATTTTAATCTTTTTAATCACGAATTAATTAAATCATTTATTAAGGATTCTGATCTGCAGGGGTCATTGCATTATTAGCATCAAGTTCTCTTTGAGGTATCCTCATTAAAAATCTTCCATCCCCATCAGGTATAGTATATACACTTGGATCTAAGCTAGGAGCGCCATGGTTTCCAGGGCCTGCCGGACGATTTAATCCTGTTTTTAAACGTTTAATATCAATTAAAGAAAATCCTTCGCCCCATAATTCAATTCTTCTTTGCAATAATATTTCATCAAGCAGTGCTGAACCGGTAAAAGATGCTGCAGAATATCCTGGGTTTCTTGATTGTATCAAAGTTTCCAGAACTGATCTTGCCTGCGCTTCATTACCGGAGCGTTGCAAAGCTTCCGCTTCGATAAGATACATTTCTGCAGACCTCATATACAGGTAATCAGCAGCCCATGAACCTGGAGTTGGTACATGGAATTTAAGCTGGTTATAATCAGGATTGCCTGAAGTACCAGTACCTGGTGTCTTGAATACTGATTTTCTAATATCACCAGATGGTATTTGATCATATAAAGCCTTGGTGATTTTTTTCTGTGTTCCTAACGCAGCATAACCACCAGTTGATATATCCATATGGGAAAAGAATGAGGCGTAAATGGTTGCCTGATCTGCAGGAATAATAGAACCCCACATCCATTCAGGATTTGAGGCAGAGGAAAATCCTGCTTGATATTCACCCTGGCTCATTAAGGAATATCCTGTTCTTGCTTTATTGGCATAAGTTGCAGCTGTTGCCCAATCTTCCATCATTAGTGCAATTCGCGCTCGTAATCCCTGAACAACATGTATATCAATATGCGACTTTATAGTTTGAGTCTTTCCGGTTAACAAGGTTTCTGCCTGAGTAAGGTCTTGCACTATTTGAGTATATACCTGCTGAACAGTACCCCTTGGCTTTCCTTCTTGCGCACTCGTTAAATAAATAGGTACTCCAGGTTTGTTTTCATTGCCTTTATAGGTTTGTTGAAACAAGTTAATCAGGTAATAGTATGCATATGCACGTAAACCAAGCCCCTGACCTTTCAGATCATCTTTTTGAGCCTGAGTGGCATCTTTTACACCATCAATGTTATTGATTATTGAATTAGCCTGTTTAATTATATCATAGAATATATACCATGCATAATCAGATTGTCTGTTTTGAGTGGCTACACCCCATTCAGTATACTGGTAATCAGAATTGAACCATCCATATCCGGCAGAATGCACAACCATATCATTACCCATTAAGTCCATATCCAGATCAATTGCTTTCGGACCAAATGCGTCGTGTCGGGTATTGCCAGCAGTTCCAAAAGCAAATTGTTCTTTATAAATTCCTTCGAGCGCTGCTGATACAGAATTGAAGCGGCTGAATATTTGTTGTTGAGTTACCCCATTACTTGGAACTGTTTCCAGGTAATTTTTTTTACAACTGGTTATTCCCAGTAGTAAAAATGGAGTTATATATAATGCTATTTTTTTCATGTATTTAATTTTATTGAAGTGAGATATTTAATCCAAAGGTTACAGACCGATAGGGAGGATAGGTAGCATCAGCTGTTCCTGCAAAAGAGCGCTGAGGGTCTAATCCTTTCTTCGCTGTAAATAGGTAGGCATTATCAACATTGCCATAAACCTGTAATGAAGCCAGATGCAATCGTTTAGCTATATTTCCGGGAATAGTATAACTAAGTGTAATGTTCTTTACATTCAAATAAGATCCATCAACAAGCCACCTTGTTGATGCTCCATCCTGTCCTGAAATAGCAACTTGTAATCTAGGAACATTAGTAATGTCTCCCGGCTTTTGCCACCTGTTCAAAATATCTGTGCTCCAGGCAATGCCTGGTGTACCACGATGCATAATGCTTGCATAGTTAGCATCATAATAAAGGCCTCCATATGCAAAAGTTAACAGAAAAGAAAGATCAAAATTCTTGTATCTGAAAGAGTTTGTTATACCACCAGAGAATTTTGGAATGGCAGAACCATGATAATAGAATGTAGCCTGATTATAAACATTAGTTAGAACTCTTTGCCCGGTAGGTTTACCATTAGCATCTAAAACGTCTTTATAATATAATGCATCCCCGTTCGCAGCATCTACCCCTGCAAATTCAGGAAGCCAGAAATCATAAATGCCATGTCCCACTAATAGTTTTTTAGTTCCTGTAATGATCCCCTTTGTTGTTGGTTGCCCAGGAGGCAATTTGGTGATCTTATTGGTAAAATGCGTAAGGTTTACATCTACTCTCCAGTCAAAATTCTTTGCTCTGATAGCGTTATATCCCAACTGTAACTCTACACCATAGTTCTTCATTGAACCTATATTTTCATACACGCTTGCGTTTCCAGTTGACGGAGGTAGAGGTACATCAAATAATAAGTTATCCGACATTCTGTTGAAATATTCAACAGTTCCCTGTAAGCGGTTTTTAAGGATTGAAAAATCTACACCAGCATTGAATGTTTTATTAGTTTCCCACATCAGGTCAGGACTTGCAGGACGTGTTGGTGCTGCATATGTTCCATCCCCATTTGCATAATAATACAATCTATATGGATAATATAGGCCGCCTAGATTTTCATTACCCTGTTCACCATAACTGGCTTTCAGTTTTAAATCATTTATCCAACTAATACTTTTAAGAAAATCTTCCTGGGAAATACGGTAACCTAAGCCAGCTGAATAGAAATTACCCCAGCGAACAGAGTCTCTGAATCTTGATGATCCATCAGTTCTGTAGCTGGCAGACAATAAATATTTTTGTCTGTAATCATAATTCACCCCGGCGAAATAGCTTTCTATACGATGATCGATTTGATATGAACTCGCAGGGCTAAAGCTCGTTGTTCCATTATCCAGTTCTGTCTGACCGGGAAACTGGAATCCTGATTTATTCGCTGATAAATAATTATATTGATATTTATAATTTTCATGACCCACCAATGCTCTGATATTGTGTTCACCATAAGATTTATTCCAGGTAAGAACTTCATTGGCAGTTATAGAAAATTGCCTGTCATAAGTTTTGGTAGATCTACCTCCATTTGCCTGGCCTGGTGTAGGAGCAGCATCCCCAAATTGGTTATTTTGATAGGTAGTGGCATTATTTGCAAAATAATTTAAGCCTACAGTTGTTTTAAAAGAAAAGCTTCTCAAAAATTTTACTTCAGCATAAGTATTTGCATTCCCGTTGAAAATGTATCTGCTGCGGTCGTCTAAAGCAAGAGAACCCAAAAGGTTGGAATTACCAGCATATGGTCTTGTTCCCATTTGTGCTGGAGTCCCCCAATCCAATGCCGGCTTTCCTGTTGCAGGATCAATTACAAAAGCACCTGAAGTAGGATCGTGCTGATATACAGGATAAATAGGGCCCATTTCCCTGGAATAATAGAATGGGTTGGAAGTAGCTGTCCCACCACTTAACAGATCATTTCTTTTTTCAGAAGAACCATCAAGATTAACGCCTACATTCAACCAATCAGTAGCAGCAGTGTTTACATTCATTCTAATATTATATCTCTGATAACCTGAAAATCTAAGAACACCTTGTTGGTCAAGATATCCTCCGGATATATAATAATCTGTTTTATCCGTACCACCAGATATGCTAAGGTTAGCTGTTGTTTGTTGAGCAGTACGATATAAGGCATTCGCCCAGGATTCGTTATATAATTGCTGGGCTGAAGGGTTTAATTTTCCTGTTGTTGGATCTACAAGCGTATTTCCTGGAACATTGTATGCATTGTATACAAGTCCGCTGGTTGTAGTTAAAATATTTGAAGCTGCGAGGCCTGCAGAAGCAGGAGTATAATTAGCCTGATTAGGTCCGTACAGATAAGAATTCCTGTATGCCTCCCAGAACAATTCGTAATAGTCTTTTGCACCTACTTCGTCATACTCAGGAATTCCCCTGGTTTGCAATCCTTCGCGAACATTAGCAGTAACCACATTTCTTCCTTTACGACCTTTCTTTGTAATGATCATTATTACACCATTAGCAGCCCTTGAACCATAAAGAGCAGCCGCTGAAGCATCTTTAAGAACAGTTACAGATTCAATGTCATCAATTGGAATAGATGAAATAGAACCATCATAAGGCACTCCATTCAAAACAAACAGTGGAGCGCTACTGGCATTTATAGAACCTACTCCTCTGATCAACAGGCTGGCAGCATTACTTCCTGGGGCTCCCCCCCCATTGGTTGCTATCACTCCAGGAACCAATCCTTCAATAGCATTTGTTACTGATACAACCTGCTGTTTTGCAAGAGTTTTAGCGCCAATTGTAGCTTCTGATCCGGTAAATGCAGTTTTTTTAATTGTCCCATAAGGTACCTGTACTACAACTTCAGTTAGTTGGTCTGAACTTGAAGTCAGTTCTGTATTTACT
>JBJMLT010000100.1:0-6596 GCA_045805165.1 Flavisolibacter sp. | reverse complement strand
GCATGTGCAGCAAATTGAATTTATACTTCACCATGTCATCAATAAATTGCTCTACCTGTTTCTTAGTGAAGAAATGACGCGAAACATCAAACATTAATCCTCTCCATCCAAATCTTGGATAATCTGTTATCTCCACACATGGAGCGGTCCATTTTATACCATTGGTTTTCTGCCTGCTTTCTATTTCTTTTGGAAATAATTGAAGTAAGCTTTGCACCCCATAATATAATCCGGCTGGCTCGTTTGCCCTGATACTTATATTTTTAGGAGTTACGGATAATTGGTATCCTTCTTTCCCTAATAATGAATTCGGACTTTTATTTAATGAAAGCCGTATAGTTGCTTGTGAAGAAGACGTGTTTACTGATACCGCAGAACCGGTAGCAATTGAAAAATGAGATCGTAACACTTCCAGCACTTGCTTAAGATCCGCCTGTGAACCGCCGGAGATGGAAATCCTTGAAGGTAGCGTAAAAGATCCCTGGGATATTTTTACTGTAACCGGTTCAGGGATAATGGCAATTGCATTTTTTGTAGTTTGTCCAGCAGACAATAGAGAAACAAACAGGCTTAAGAGGCCAGTTATTTTTTTCATAAAGCAAATACGTTTTTAATAAAGATAGAAGCCTGAAGTTATTGAAATATACAGATCTCAAATTGAAAGTTTAATTCAATTATTCCTAAACAGGATTTGATATGGATCTATAATTCAAATTAATAATAGCAGTTGCATATTCCATCAAATTGCGGGAGGGATAAATGGAACTAAAGTTAGCCGGCAGTGTTAATTTAAACAGTTCGCCCCCGGAGGTCGGGGGCGTTTTTTTATCTGATGATTCTTTTTTTTGCTGGAGCGTAACCTTTGGCTACTGTTGAAGATCCAAAAATGATTACTCCCAGTATTGATTTGGTAAATCGCCATAAATTAAGGGAGGGACGGTAATAATCCTTATAAATTTCCGCCTCCTGATGAATGTGAACAATGTGCCTGTTTTTCATATTTGGAGTTTTATAAATGTGGAAAAACTGTGAAGAAAAATACTAAATTCTATTGAATAAACGAAGCTTTTACATATTTTGGTGGCCTCAAATTGTTAAAAAATCCCAACTATTGAAAATGAAAAGACCAAAATTGACTGTTGTTATTGCCTTGTTTTGTGCAATAACAGCAAAGGCCCAGCTACGCTTTCCTGTAACAAACAATGGACTTCGGAACGACCTTCAGAAAGTTATTTCTGATTACCTAAACGATTTCGCTTCTTTAAAGGGTAATGTATTGGTGCAGAATCCACAAACGGTTGAATATGCTTCACTTATACAATTCAGTGGCGCAGAAGAGAACCGGATTACAAAATATAATTCCACCAAATCCATTTACAGTTGGCAGGCTATTATGCTTACTACTGAGAATTTTGATGATGCAGCAACAAAATATAAATGGTTATGCAATCAGCTTAAAAGCATGACTATAACCCTTAACGATAATAGCTTTAGCCTCTACGGAGATTATGAAGATCCTGTTGAAACAAAAAAATTCTCTACTACCGAATTCAGATTATTGCCTTCTGCAACCACCCTTCCTAAGCTGAAGATCGAAGTGAACATGCAATACGAATTTCCTGACTGGAAAGTAAATCTGCAGGTATACCAGAAAGAACGGGAAG
The DNA here is from genome assembly GCA_045805165.1 of Flavisolibacter sp. GTDB lineage: Bacteria > Bacteroidota > Bacteroidia > Chitinophagales > Chitinophagaceae > Flavisolibacter. The sequence goes on along the minus strand of JBJMLT010000100.1, from coordinate 4,932 downwards.
ACAATGAACAAGGCCCTGCTAAAGAAGACTAGAGATTTACGAATTACGAATTAGGATTTACGATGTACAATCTGCTTAAAGCATAAAAACCAAAATAAGGCAGGAAAGGTCGTTTTATGAAAATCATAAATTGTGAATCCTAATTCGAAAATGAGGTCGTTGAAACTAAGTTAATAATGGTTAATACCTCTTTAAACGGTAGCTGAAAAGGGTAAATTTGTTCAGATGCTTCAACGCAGGAACATAAAAGGATTACCTATATTAATGGCTTTAACCATTATTGCAATTGCAGCGTTTCAGTATTATTGGTTAAAGAAAGCATTCGAAAGGGAAAATCGTACCCTGGAAATGCGCACGAATATTTTATTTCGCGAAACTGTTAGAAATGTTCAGGCTTCCCACCTTAAACTTGACCGAATTGTAGGCGATACGGGCAGGACCAAAAAAATGTATCAGGAATTACCCCTCGAATCTCATTTTAGGGACCATGGTCAAAAAATGGCCGGAATTATGGATGTAATGGCTCAACGCATCCACGATTCCCTTAAGAAGACTATGGCCTTTCAGAGGAAATATAATTCAGATTCAGACTATTTAACCACTCATGGCTTTTATGGAAGAAGGAACAGGGTAATACAATTTCTATTTGACTTGGATTCATTACAGGATTCCATAAAGGTTAAAGAACTGTACTCAGATTTTTCCAGGCGTATAAATGAACAGAATTTAAATGTTCCTTTTAAAATCAGCAGGGTTCAGTCTAGAGATACGGATCAACCAATTTTTAATCAGGTAACATTAGGTTTTGTTCATCCTATTTCTTACAGGTTAGACCTTCAAAATGTTACCCCTTTTTTACTTCGTCGCATTAGCATACCTATTTTATTTTCAGTTTTTCTGGTAGCATTTACCATATTATCATTTTTCCTTCTTTACCGGAATCTGATTCATCAGAGAAAACTTGCAAATATTAAAAATGATTTCATAAGTAATATCACACACGAATTAAAAACTCCAATTGCCACAGTAAGCGTTGCCATTGAAGCTTTGCGAAGCTTTAATGATAACATGGATCCTGAAAAAACCAGGGAGTATCTCGATATATCAGCAAATGAGTTACAACGACTTTCATTACTGGTAGATAAGGTCCTCAAGCTTTCCATGTTTGAAAAGAAAGAGATCGACCTTAAATATGAGCTGATGGATATGAAAGATCTGGTAAGTGAAGTAACATCCTCCATGCGTCTTCAATTTGAAAAGCATCATGCTAAAATCAATATTTCTTCAGAAGGAGATACTTCTCTGAGGGGCGATCGCCTTCACCTGGTAAGTGTGTTATTTAATTTGTTTGACAATGCTCTGAAATATAGTTCCGATAGTCCGCAAATAGATATTCAGATAAAGGGTTCTGATAATAAAATAAATCTCATCATTGCCGATTCCGGAATAGGTATTCCACAGGAATATCAGAATAAGATTTTTGAAAAGTTTTTCCGCGTACCTACTGGAAATCTGCACAATGCCAAAGGTTATGGACTCGGGTTAAGTTATGTAGCCCATGTAATTAACAGACATAAAGGAAATATAAAAGTAGAATCTGCAGAGGGAGATGGAAGTCGGTTTATAATCAATTTACCAAAAGCTTCCTGAATAATATTCCAGGGAATAAGAATGAAAGCGTAAGCCATGAAAAAAGCAAAAGTTTTGTATGTAGAAGATGAAGTGTTTCTGGCAAAGATCGTTAGTGAAACTTTGCAGGGAAGAGGATACGAGGTGATTTTGGAAAGCGATGGAGGTAAAGCGCTCGATCAGTTCAATGCTACCACACCTGATGTCTGTATATTGGATATAATGCTTCCAAATAAAGATGGTTTTGAAATTGCAGATGAAATAAGAGAGAAGAATGAAGAAATTCCAATAATATTCCTTAGCGCAAAATCACATACGAACGATGTGCTTAATGGATTTAAGATAGGGGCTAACGATTATATCAGAAAGCCATTTAGCATTGAAGAATTGATAGCGCGTATTGAAAATGTATTAAAAAATAAACAGTCACACCAGAATGAAGCAGATGAAGTTACTATTGGGAAATATACTTTTAATAGTATGAGGCAAACACTGAACCATCCTCAGGAGCAGCGTAAATTATCATACAGGGAAAGCGAATTGCTAAAGCTTCTATATGAGAATAGGGAAAAGATTTTGGAACGATCAGAGATTCTAACTGCTTTATGGGGAAGTGATTCTTTCTTTAACAGCCGGAATCTGGATGTTTATATAACAAAGCTTCGCAATTATTTAAAACATGACCCCGCAATTGAAATTATAACCATTAAAGGCATCGGCTACCGCTTCATTATCAGCTAATCCTCCCAATCCTCAAATAATTCAATTATAAATAATATCAAATATTAATAATAATAAGGATCTCCAACCAACAAGGATAATCCTCACCTAAGCAAATCGTAAATCTAAAATCGTAAATTGTAAATTGACTGGCATACTTTTTAATCTCCTAACGCATGCTCCGGCGTTGGCTATTCATTTTACTTTCGATCCTTATTGGGTTTTTAATTATTTTTTACATTGTTGTAGATAATTATGTGGAACCCATTCTAAGAGATAGGCTACACACACTTATAATAAAAGGGTCGGATAGTTTATACACTTATACTCTTGGTAAGCTAAAGACTAATTTTTTTAATGGTAATGTTGAGGTAGAAAATCTACAGATAAGCCTGGACAGTAACCGATACGAATATTTAAGACAAAGAAATTCATTACCTCCCCTCACTATGGATTTTTCTCTGAGAAAAGGTTATATAAAAGGAGTTGGAATTTTTTCCCTGCTCTTTGGTAAAAAAATAAGGGTGGATGAAATCATGTCAAAAGATGCCGACGTAAAGCTTTCAAGGCATATTCGTAAAAATATCGAGGTACAGGAAAGAGAGCCTGTATGGAAGGCCATGCGTCCAAAGATTGAAAGTATTTATATCGGTAAGATTAAGCTTGAAGGAATTAAGCTATTGTATAAGAATAGTGATACAAGCGAGGCCGTCAAGCTAAAATTTGAAAGATGTGATGCCTTGTTCAAAGACATAAGAATAGATAGCGCGTCTGCGGTAGACAGTTCCAGAATAGGGTTTACAAAATCAATAAAGCTTCGGTTTAATGATCTCAAATTTCGTACAGAGGATTCATTGTATAAAATGAAAGCGCAGGAAATATCTTTTTCTTCAGATGACAGGTCACTGGAAGTTGATAGTTTTAAATTGCAGACTACCATTGAAAAAGAAGATGTTTATAAAAGACTGGCTCACCAGGCAAGCCTTTATTATATTGAATTTAATAAAGTACATCTTGTTAATGTAAGATTAGATCATTTTATATATAACAATACAATAGACCCTGACAGCATTTTGTTTGAAAGTCCGGATATTGATATTTATAACGACCGCTCTTATCCTTTAAATTATCAGAGTAAAGTAGGAAAATATCCACAGCAGGAATTATTAAAAATACCTTCAACAATTATTATTAAGGCAATTAGGTTCAACAAAGGAAAGATAATATATACTGAAAAAAATCCAAAGACCTCAGGTGAAGGAGTTATTACTATCGATGATCTGGATCTGTTGGCACGTAATGTAACAAATGATTCTGTAAAAATTAAGCACGATCCTGAAATGTACGCGCAGGCCACGGCAAGATTATTTGGTACAAGTCCTATTGCAGCCAATTTCACTTTTTATCTTGATTCTCTAAATGGCAGGTATGATGCAAATGGCAACATTAAAAATGTAACTTTTTCCCAATTGAACGGTCTTTCAATACCACTTGCTAATGTTCAGATCAACTCTTTAAATTTAAATGATCTTGAATTTTCGGTAAAAGCAGGAGATTATGATGCAATAGGCAATATAAAGATGCATTACAGGGACCTTGCCTTAACTCTTAATAAAACGGATGAAGAAACAGGAGAGACAAAAAAAAGAAAATTCGTTACAAAGGTTTTAAATAAGTATGTAATACGACCATCCAATCCAGCTCCTGATGGTACTGATAAAATGGCAACCAATGTAAAAGTGGCCAGGCTTACAACTGAAGCGTTTTTTGGTTTGTTATGGAAGACCATTTTTGCAGGAATGGAACAAATAATGATGAAAACCGGCCATTAAGATCAGGATTGTATTTTTACAATATGCAGGTTGCTTTTCTGGCTCAACAAATATTTACTGGGGAAGAATTATTAAAGGAGAAAGCTATTATTGTAAATAATGGTGTTATTGAAGATATTGTTCCTAAGCAGGAAGTAAGCAGGAACATTAAGTTGGAGGATTTAAAAGAGCATTCGTTGTTTCCTTCTTTTATTGATAGTCAGGTATATGGAGCGGGTGGAAGATTGCTTGCAGTTTTTCCGGATTCGCTGACTTTAAAGCTAATGCATTCCGAATTTTTAAAAGATGGAACTGTAGCGTGCCTCCCTACCGTGGCAACAAATACCATAGAGGTTTTTAAAAAATGCATTGATGCCATAAAACTTTATTGGAGTGAAAACGGAGAAGGAATTCTTGGAATTCACCTTGAAGGTCCGTGGATAAACCAGGAAAAAAGAGGAGCTCACAAGCAGGAATGGATACATAAGCCTGCCATTGAAGAAGTAAAAGATCTATTGAATTATGGTAAAGGTGTTATTAAAATGATCACTTTAGCACCAGAAGTATGCAGCACAGAAGTAATAGATCTAATTCGTTCTCATAATATTATTATTTCGGCAGGGCACAGCAATGCAACATATCAACAATCCCTGGAAGGATTTAATAAAGGAATTACTACAGTTACCCATCTGTTTAATGCCATGAGCCCTTTACAGCACCGGCAGCCAGGACTTGCAGGCGCGGTACTTAATCATCATGCAATTACGGCCAG